>WRFZ01000182.1 GCA_009778655.1 Candidatus Azobacteroides sp. | reverse complement strand
ATTCCCATTGTGTGAATTTGTCCGTCGGAAAACCATACAAGAATATCTTCCGGGGAAGCGTATTCAATTCCGGTATAGGGAGGTATGTCGGTATTGGTAACATAAAACTCGGCAATTCGCCAAGCGGATATACCGGAACCGGTTTGTTCCGCTTTTACATACCGGGCGGTTTGCTTATCAAAACCGATTTGGTTGGAATTTCCTCCGGAGGCAACCTCTATCCAATTTTCGCCGTCGGATGAGATGAGAACTTTATAATTTACCGGATAATAAGAGGCGCCTCCGGTTTCCATATATATTCCTGTAAAAATTTGTTCGGTCAACATATCCACCATGAACCATTGACCCGGTTTCTGTCGTTCGGTCGAAGTTGACCAACGGGTATTCAAATCGCCGTCTAAACTCAACCCGGCGTCGTCGTTGTAAACGGAAGCCGTTGCAATCCAAGCGACTCGGGGGAGAAAAGCTCCTCCGTTTGGAGAAGAAGATGCCGTTTGATCCAAGTTATTAAACCATAATCCGCAAGATGCGGTATCCGCATACTCGGAGTTAACCATGGACGATTGAATGTAGAACGAAGGTTCCGAACCGGATGTTAACAACGAGTTTATCGGATTGATATTGGTTCCGATGACATCGAATGCAGCGTCCGGTTGAACCGAAGCGAATGTTCTTTGTCCGGAATTGGAAAAGTTGCCCGCTTGCAGTTCAAGCGTTCCGTTCAATACATCAACGGAAATGTTTTGCGGCTGTCCCCAAAAATCAGCGCCGAAGAAAGTAACTTTCTTTTTAAAATTCGGATCCACTTGGATGTATCGGTTATTGTCTTTGTAGGTTTGTTGCACTTCGCCCGGATTTCCGGGAGCGGTGGTTACGATTTGCGAGTTGATGAAGTTGAACCCTTTTTCTCCGACATCACCAATATAAAACGCATTCATTCCCTGGTCAATTCCTTGTCCCAATGAAATGCCTTGCGGACCTTTTCCATTTTCGGAAGCGAGAATGAATCCACGGTTCGATCCGAAATCAAAGTTATTGAACATCACTTGATCTTCACAATCTTCCAAAATGAGAAAATCCAGATTGTTCCAACAATAGGCATAGGCCAAGTCGTATTCTTTATTGTATTTGGCTTGATCGGGTTGAGTATTATCCGGCGAATTAGGCCACGCTCCGAATTTGGTTTCCCCGCCGGAGCCGTAAGCGATTTGATTGAATTGGGCGTTGTAAATGTGTCCTCCTTTCGAACCTCCGCCGACCCGGATGCCGGTTTTAAACACATGACCGGCCGGATAATCAACGAAATGATTGTCGCAAGCGTTTGTATAAAGGTCAATTCCTCGATAGCAAGCTCTAAATGCAATATTAACGATATAAACGTCTTTATTTCCGCGAATGGTGTATGGATAATGATACACATCGCCGCCGTTTAGTTCCGGTTCCGTCAATAATTGAACCACTTGTTCCGGATAATCCATGACAAATCCGCGGATACCGCTTCCCGGTTCCATACTGATAAACGGAGTTTCGTCTTCCTCTTCTCCTTTTCCGGCATAAATTTCCATTACCGTTCCGGCGCCCATCGGTAGAGTAGGGGTGTCAACCGAACCTTTCAGTTCAACACCTGTTGGAATGCGAATGGGTTTTCGGAAATTGTAGTGACCGGGAGGAATAAAAATCAAACCGCCTCCTTCATTTTCAGCCCGATCCAACAGCGCTTGTAAGGCGTCGCTGTTATCGTCCGCTTCTACGGAAACTCCGTTATCCGTTGCTACGTAATAAGCGTTTCCGGACGGTTTTTGTACGAAATCGTATTGATTTTTGTAAGGGAAATCCGGCAGAGGACTCATTTCAATCGGATCGTGATCAATGATACATTCATATAGAGAGACATTTTTTACGGATGCTTCCTTTTTGAAGCGATTACCGGTGATGATTGCTCTCGCATTCGGTCCCAGAATGATTTGATCCGGATCATTATTGAAATCGCAATTCACAACGGATGCTAATCCGCCCCGTATATCCACCGGCCCCTTGTTGATAACCGATTGGTTTATGATAATTTTCGTATTATTAATCTGTGGAGCGTAGAGCGATGCGGAATTGGCGGTAATCCGGCAACCTTGGATTTGAACGACTCCGCCCGGCGCTCCGGCAAAAAAGAAGCCGTAGTCGCAGTCGGTAAGCGTATAATTATAGAACATCATTCCGGCTCCGGAAACGGCGGCTACATATACTCCGTATTTACAATCGGTAAATTCCATTCCGTAGTTGTGTCCGTTGGGCGCCGTGCGATTTCCGTTCGTATCGGGATTGTATGATAAATCGAGACGATAACCGATATTGTATCCTTCCGCTTTCACCGTGCCGATGAACGACCAATCGTTCCGGCGCATCACTACGGCGGTTGCATTTTCTGCAATGTAGGATTTATGCGGCCCGTTAATCGAAGGCGATCCGGGCAATCCCGATCCGGCCCAATAATCCGGTGAAAAATCAACATTGTCAATGCGTCCCACTTCAGCAATATTGTCAATCTCAATACCACGTTTCAACGGCGTTCCGTAAACGCCGTAGCAATTCGGAGCGCCTCCTCCGTTCAAGCGTGAGAAAATAACGCCGTCATAAGCATTTACTAAAGTAACATGAGAAACAAGAGTATAATCATTTCCCCAGTAATCTTTATCTCCAAGCAAAATTGCCGGAGGATAAGCGACAATGTTGTCCGCGTCTTGTTCCGGATACCAGATATTTATATCTCTTACCGCAGACGAGGGCTGTAAAATAATAAACGATCGAATTTCGTAGGCAGTTAAAACCTGCACATCATTTCCTTTGGCGTTCGGGTTAGCGGACATCAAAATCGTACCTTTGATCGGTTGTCCTTTGACCGGTTTTTCCCAATCGCCGCGAATAGTAACGCCTTTAGGCAATGTCAATGAACCGCGAAACAAATATTTTCCCTCCGGTACGTAAAGTATTCCACCGTTGGGTACGTCATTCCACCGCGTTCCTTTGTTGATTGTACGCGAGCCTAAACTATCCAGCAATTGTTGGAATAAATGCGTTTGGTCGGTAGTTCCGGTCGGGTCGGCGCCATAGTCCATCACATTGAATCCGGCAACAAAAACATCGGCCGTTTCATATTTGGGCTGAATCCGCTCCCATCGGGGAAGAATTTGAGCATAACTTCCCGTGAAAGCAAAAAGCAGGCACAGAATCATTGTTCTTTTAAAGAGTGTACCGTTCATTTGTATAGTTATAGTTATTTGTATAATAATTCATAATTCATAATTCATAATTCATAATTAATTTTATTCCTTATCCGTCATAGAAATCTCTAAAACTCCGCCTTCCATTAATTCTTTGTGAGAGAAAAATAAAGTATCCAACGTTTTCCCGTTCAATCGGGCCGAAGCGATGTATTTATTGGATTTACTGTTGTTGGAAACGCGAATCGTGAAAGCCTTGCCGTTTTCCAAATTTATCTTGACTTCATCGAAGAGCGGACGTCCGATGGAATAATAAGGAATGCCGGGACAATAGGAATAAAATCCGATGCTGTTCAAAACATACCATGCCGACATTTGACCGCAGTCTTCATTTCCGGACAAACCGTCGGGATCGTCGAAATAAAGCGTTTGGAGTACTTTGTCAATTAGCGCTTGCGTCTTATGCGGTTGCCCTACAATGTTGTACAGATGAATCGTTTGATGACTCGGTTCGTTTCCATGCGCATATTGACCGATCATTCCGGAAATATCGGCCGATACATTTTCTCCGACCAATTCGGAAGATACGGAAAACAGAGAATCCAATTTTTCGATAAATGCTTCCCGACCACCCATCAGTTCTGCTAATCCGTCCACATCGTGAGGAACAAACCACGTCCATTGCCAAGCATTTCCTTCGCAAAAATCGTCGTTGTTATGATCGGAAAAGCGAGGATCAAACGGCGTGCGCCACGAACCGTCCGACATTTTTCCGCGCATAAAACTGGTGGAAGAATCGTAGTAGTGTCGGTAATTTTTACTTAATTCCATAAAACGGGCATAATCTTCTTTTTTATCCAATCCTTTGGCAAATTGAGCAATCATCCAATCGTTATAAGAATACTCCAAACCTCTTGCTACCGATTGCTTTTCAACATCCGCCGGAATGTATCCGCTGGTATTTTTATATTGCTTTCCGATCGGCATCAAGTTGTAGTGCAAAATATCCCTGTTGATAGTCGGAGATACATTCAATGTGTCGTAAGAAGAAGATTTAACGCAAGCCCGGTAGGCTTTTTCAATATCAAAATTCTGTTGGTCTTTCATGTACGAATCCACGATAACCGAAACGGCGTGATAGCCGATCATGCAACCGGTATAATTCGATATTAATTCCCACATCGGCAGCAAACCGCCTTCGTCCGATTTTCGAATCAGCGAACGGATCATCGCTTGGTTTTCCTCCGGCGAAATAATGGTATTCAGCGGATGCAACGCCCGGAATGTATCCCATAACGAGAAAACAGAATAATTGGTATAGCTCGTATCTTGTTCTATCCGGTTATCCATGGTTCGGTATCTTCCGTCAACATCCGACGAAATGATCGGTTCCAAAGCCGAATGATAAAGCGCCGTATAGAAAATGGTACGGTCTTTTTCGTCTTTCGTGGTAACGACTATTTTTGATAATTCTTTGTTCCATGCAGCCGAAGCGTTTTTCACCACTTGATCAAAATTCCAATCGGCAATTTCCGATAAAAGATTGTTCTTGGCGCCTTCGTAATCAACAAAAGAAATGCCTACTTTAGCTGATATGTATTTGCTTTGAAACGGCGGCTGAAACCGGAGCGTAATATGGGCGCTGTCCGGCATTGTATATTCGAAAGATTCGGAAAACTGCGCATAAAAATACACGTAACGATTCGGCGCCCATCCGCGTACACGTTTCATTCCTTGAATTTCCCGGTCGTTGATGACTTGTATTTCCGATTGAACAAGTTGTCGGTTGTGAATCGTCCTTGCCAAATCAATGTAAATGCTTGCTTGTTCGTCTTTAGGAAAAGTATAGCGATGAAATCCGGCGTGCAGGCTTGCCGTCAATTCCGCACGTACCTTGTAATCTTTCAAATAAACGCTGTAATATCCGGGGAGGGCCGTTTCATCTTCGTGTGAGAAAGCGGACCCGAAAGCGGGTTCCTTATCATCGCCGTTGGGAGCCGTTAATTTCAATTCGCCGGAATAAGGAAGAAAAAGAATATCGCCCAAATCTCCGATTCCGGTTCCGCTTAAATGCGTATGACTGAATCCGATCAGAGTCTTATCGTCGTAGTGATAGCCGGAGCAGGCATCCCAACCGTTTGTCCGCGTATCCGGACTCAACTGTACCATTCCGTGCGGAAGCGTAGCACCCGGATAGGTATGACCGTGTCCGCCGGTTCCTATAAATAAATTTACTTGTTGTTGACAGGCCTCCGTCTCTTTTTTTGAGCAGGCGACGAAACTTACAGACAAAATGAGTACGTAAAGCAATAGTTTTCTCATGGCATTTCTTAATTTTCGACAAATATAGAAGTCTAAAATTAAAAAAAGATTAAAAAAGGATTAATAAAAGGGAAGAAATCAAAAAAAATAAAAAATCGGATAAAATTTAAGTGCTCCTATTAAATTAATTTTCCTTAAATAATTAAATAATTGTCTGGAACTCCTTGCAGAATCAGATTCCTGTCCGTATTTTTGCAGAACAAAGGTAATCGAGTTCCTTTCAGTAATATTGTTTAACAATTAAATTTTTAAGACGATGGCAAAAAGAGTGGCAGTATTAGTGGTAAATCCCGTAAACGGATCGGGATTATTTCAGTATTTGGAAGCCTTTTTTGAAAACGGTATTCCTTATAAGACATTTGCAGTAGCCGAAACGACCCGGGTGAAAACCAATTCGGGCATTAGTATGCAAACCGACGATGTTGTGGCTAACTTGAAAGGACATGAAGGCGAGTATGATGCGCTTGTATTTGCATGCGGCGATGCGATGCCTAAATTCCGGGAAAATGCCGGTATGCCTTTTAATCAAGATATGTTAACGGTCATAAAAAACTTTGGCGACAAAGGTAAAATCCTATCCGGACATTGTGCAGCTGCATTACTGTTTGATGGTTTGGAAATCAGCAAAGGTAAAAAATTTGCTTTACACCCCTTTCTTAAGACGGCAATGAAAAACAGTATCGGAACAGACGAAAAAGCGGCAGTTGACGGTCATTTTTATACGGCACAAACCGAAAACACATTGTCTGCGTTAATTCCCGAATTAATAAAAGCGTTAAAGGCTTAAAATTTTTTTGAACACAGATGACGCAGATACACGCAGATTTTATATTAAAGATTTAGTATAGAGAATTTTTATTCGGGCGCTATGTGCTTCATCTGCGTTCCTTTGACATCGTCTCATAAAGCGGCGATTAATCCTAATCCCGCTTTATAAAACTGTAATAATGTAAATCAATGATTTTATTGTTCTTTATTGCGGCTTGTTTCAGTAGGGTTTCCAACTCAAATCCGGTTTTTTGCAGTACTTTTTGCGAAGCAATATTGAAATCAAAGACCGGCGCATAAATTTTTCGCAACGGATAATTGCTATTAGAGCAACTCAAAAAGTTGATTCATAATTACATGTTTTCATAGCTGCAAAGGTAAAGAAAAATGAGAATGATTTGCAAAGAAAAAGCATATTATCTTTGCCTTATAATAAAATTACATTATTGGCTTGTGTAAAATAAAACAGCGAAGCAGAAGCGGAAAACTTATACCATATATGAATAACATATACTTAATATACTGTTTTACTCATTATTATTAATAGGTAATTTGTCCGGTATGTAGTTCTTCGACCGGAAAAATCAATTCATAATCGTTCCGGTTCAAATTACCGTCAACAATGGCAAATTGTTGAAATTTAGTTTCATCCAAATATTGTCGAATGGAGAGGTGTAGTGCATGATTCAAGAAAGGTTTAAAATCAATATATTGTCTTACTCCATCGGTAAAGTCAATGCGAATAACAAAATTGCCCACATAGGTTGCTGATTTGATTTCTATTACATCTATATGAGTTATATCGGTATATTCTGTTACTATTTTCATTGGATATGGGTATTTATCTGTTCAAATAAAACATCTTTATGATATACAAAATAATTGAGGTTATTTTGGCTTGTAGGATAATTCGGATTTTATCCGACCAAATTCTCGTAAATCACATAGCAGCCATAAACAAAACACAGACCGGAAGAAACGATGACCAAGATGGTTCGCAGCATCTTCGCCCCGATCAACTTTTTTGAAAAAGGAACGCTGAATATTCCGGCGATACATGTCATCCCGACAATAGAACCTAATCCGAAAATCACCAGATACAAAACACTGTTGGCAACGGATTCGATTTGAGTCATGATCAGTACCACCAAAGTACCACTCCCGGCTAAACCGTGTACAATGCCGATTCCGTAGGACGCTTTGTGTAAATTTTGACCTTTTAAATGGATATGCGTATGCAAATGCTTATTTTCACCGGCATGCTCGTGTTTATGTTTATGAAAAGAAATGCTTGTTTGTTCATCCCTTAAAAAAAGAAAAAGTCGGTAGGAAGCAACGATAATCAACATGAGTCCGACAGTCGCTTCAAAATAGGAAAACGTTCCGTCGGGAATATGCACTTTAAATACCATCATGATGATGCCGACTAAAAAAATCGTGGAAGTGTGACCCAATCCCCAGAATATTCCGTCCTTAATTGCCGGTAACAGCCGGGTACGTTGCGAAACAATAGTCGTGACCGCCAAAATATGATCGGCCTCAAAAGCGTGAATAAGCCCTTCATACAAGGCATATAAGAGAAGAATCACCAAGGGTAGCTGTTCCATATATTTATTAACGAATAATATTCGCAACAAAAGTAGAATAAAATCAGATGAAAAAAAAGATTTCTTCATAAAAAGTAGCACAAAAATAAAAAAATGTGTTACTCCGAAAATATTTTTCTATCTTTGAACCTGTTTTCAAACGATAGCTATGGATAAACTCGAATTACTAAAGAATAACTTGAAAGCATACGAAAAACTTTGTATCGCTTATTCCGGAGGCGTTGATTCTGCTTTCTTATTGTCTGTTGCATCCGACGTATTGGGAGAAAATGTGTTGGCCGTATTAATAGACTCGCCGGTGTTGACTCGCCGCGACCGAAAAGACGCTGTTGATTTTCTTGAAAAAGCAGGTATCAGATACGAAATTGTAAAGGAAAATCCTTTTGTTTCGCCGGAGTTTTGCGAGAACAGCCGATTGCGATGCTATTATTGTAAGAATAATAATTACAAATTAATACAAGAAGCAGCAAAACAAAACGGAATCGGAACGGTAGCCGACGGACAAAATGCCGACGATGCACAATCGGAACATCGCCCCGGTTCAAAAGCCGCTAAAGAATTGGGCGTGGTTAGCCCGTTGATTGATTGTGGATTTACGAAAGAAGATATTCGATTCTACAGCAAACAACTGAACCTTGTAACTTGGGATAAACCGTCGAATGCCTGTCTCGCTTCGCGATTTCCCTACGGGTTTGAGATTACTAAAGAACGATTGGCTGTTGTTGAAGCGGCTGAAGAAACGCTTCGCAAGCGGGGAATGGAAGGTTGCCGGGTTCGCTGGCATGATACGATTGCCCGCATTGAAGCGCCGCATCGCTTTTTTGATGCGATTTTAAATACGCAAGCAATCGTCGAAGAAATCAAAGCGCTCGGTTTCAAATACGTTACTTTGGATTTGGAAGGATTCCGTAGCGGAAGCATGAATTAATTATGAATTATGAATTATAAATTATGAATTAAGTGGATATAAAAGGTTTATTGGAAACGGTGAAAGCCGGAACGATGACGATAGAAGAAGCAATGGAAAAGCTGAAAACATTGCCTTTCGACGATTTGGGATATGCTTTGGTTGATCATCACCGACAGTTGCGCAACGGTTGTCCGGAAGTCATTTTTTGTGTGGGCAAAAATGTGCGCCAAGTGGAAGGAATCGTTACAAACCTGCTTGAAGTGGGGAACACGAATGTATTGGCAACCCGAGCAACGGAGGAAATCGCCCAAGCGGTCCGAAAGATTTATCCGGAAGCCGAATGGAACCCGTCTGCGCGCACGATTGTCATTCGGCGTCAACCCGTTGAAAAGTCGGGTATCGGGAAAATCATGGTGGTTACCGCCGGAACATCCGACATTCCGGTGGCGGATGAAGCGGTCGTTACCGCCGAATTTTTGGGTAATGAAGTAGAACGTGTATGCGATGTGGGCGTTGCGGGTATTCACCGACTTTTCGCCAAATTAGAAAATATTATCTCCGCTACGGTGATTATTGTTATCGCAGGTATGGAAGGCGCTTTGCCGAGCGTAATCGGAGGGTTGACCGACAAACCGATCATTGCCGTGCCGACAAGCGTCGGATACGGAACAAGTTTCGGCGGAATTACGGCTTTACTCTCGATGCTTAATTCTTGTGCAAACGGTATTTCGGTAGTCAATATTGACAATGGTTTCGGTGCGGCTTATATTGCCAACAGTATTAATAAATTAAAAACCAAACGGTAATGAAAACTCTTTACTTTGATTGTTTCTCCGGCATCAGCGGAGATATGACCTTGGCTGCATTGGTTGATTTGGGTGTGGATAAGGATTTGTTGATTCATGAATTGCAAAAGTTAAATTTACCCGGATGGAGTATTGAATTTTCCGAAGTCGCCAAACACGGCATTCGGGCCAAGCGAATAGAAGTTGTTTCTGAAGAACATACGCATGTTCACCGACATATGACCGATATTGCTTCTCTGATTGATAACAGTTCCATTTCCGAAAGAGCTAAAGATTCAGCTAAACGTATTTTCATGCGCTTAGCGATTGCCGAGGCTAAAATTCATGGAACAACTCCCGATGAAGTGCATTTTCACGAAGTGGGAGCGGTTGATTCGATTATTGATATTGCGGGCGCCGCTATTTGCCTCGACATCTTGTCTCCCGATCGAATTTGCGCTTCCGTGCTGCGCGATGGATATGGTTTTGTAGAGTGCCAACACGGTATGATTCCCGTTCCGGTTCCGGCCGTTACCGAAATGCTTGCGGTGCGGGGCGTGAGTTTTCGCCAATTAGACATCGAAGGGGAATTGATGACTCCTACCGGCGCCGCTATTGTTTTGGAAATGTCCGAAAGCTTTGGAATCCTGCCGGAAATGCAAATAATGAAAACCGGTTACGGCGCCGGGACGAGAGAATTTTCCATACCGAATGTTTTGCGAGTTCTTTGGGGAGAATCTTTCGAAGCGGCTGCTTCAAATTCCGTCACAGTCATTGAAACCAATATAGATGATACCACGTCGGAAATATTGGGTTATGTCATGGAAAAACTTTTTGAAGCCGGCGCTAAAGACGTTTTCTTCACGCCGATTTATATGAAGAAAAATCGTCCGGCGACGCAATTGACCGTCCTTTGTGACGACACACAAGTGGCTCGGATGGAGCATATCCTGTTTACCGAGACTTCTACCATCGGTTTACGAAAATTCCAAGCGTTGCGAACCTGCTTGCCGCGAGAAATCGTGAAAGTCACAACACCTTACGGCGACGTTCAAGCTAAAAAAGTTTCCTTCGATTCGAAGACGCGCATTGCACTTGAATATGACGATGCTCGTCGTTTAGCGAGAGAAAAAAACATTCCTTTGGTTGAAATCTATCGGAGTTTTCGGTGAAAGGGTGTTTACGCTAATCCCTGTTAAAAGAATAAAGGCGATTAAAATTTTTGCTTTTATCTCTTTGTTTGATTCAGTTAATTAAGTATCAAAGGAATAAAACAATGAAATACTATCTGTTTTTGGATGAATGCGGCGATCAAAATTTAGCGAATTTTGATCCTTCGTTTCCTGTTTTCACTTTATGCGGTATTATTATGTCCGAAAGTGATTATGAAACAACGGGTCGGAAAATTATTGAAATGAAACAAAAATATTGGAACGATAAAAAAGTTATTCTTCATTCCCGTGACATCCGAAAGTGTGAGAAAGGCTTTGAAATCTTGTTTGATTCAGATACAAAGAAATCTTTTTACGAGGATATTAATTCCATAATGAAGGATAATCATTATACTATCGTTTCGTGCAGCATCCTTAAAGAACCTTACATAAGAAAATACGGACGTTTGGGCGATGTTTACGGATTATCCCTTTCGTATATCATTGAAAGAACCGTATTTTTTTTGGATAATCAAGACAAACGAGGAATTGAATTATATACATACGCCGAAAAGAGAGGGAAAAAAGAAGATATGGCATTACTCAATTATTATAATGAAATATTGGATAGAGGAACCTATTTTGTCAAGCCATCAAGAATAAAAACTTATTTCAAAAGTTTTGAGTTTAAGAATAAACAAGAAAATATTATCGGTTTACAAATTGCCGATTTGGCTGCGTATCCAATAACAAGGCATGTTCTTGATAACCATTCGGTAAATTATGCATTTGATATTCTTGAATCAAAAATTTATGCTCAAAGCGGCAAACAACACGGATTAAAAGTATTTCCATAAAAAAAGAGTTACACAATGTAACCCTTTTCCGACCGGGGACACCCCAGTCCCATATGTCAACCACTGATTGGTATAATATTCACAATGCAAAGATATAGCTTTTATCTTGAATTAAAAATAATTTGCTAAAATGTTTGTTTATTTAGAAAAAATATAAATTAAACCGACTTTTTCAGTCTGTAATCCATCGTCCGGAAAAAGATATGCTTGATAACAGTAACCTCAACAATTATCATCTTACTGTCAGTAAAGAATTACCTTTATAGTGAATTAATTTGCCGTCATCGCTGACTCCTTCGATGATGACGGAATAAGTAGCCGGGTCGTCTGACGTATAAAAATCCAATTTTGCGTTGCCCTCTTCGTCGGTTAAGACATTCGGTTTCCAATAGAGGGTAGTCCGTAAATCCGGTTTTGAATTTTCGACATTCTTCGGGGAATCATATTGAGGAGAATAAAATTCAACCGGCAACTGATAGCCGAGCGGTATCATTGATTTGATGTTAAAAGACGGAAGCGGAATATTATTCCCTCTTTTTTTAGTATAAATGACAATGACCCCGTTTCCTCCACGAGAACCGAACATGGCTAAATTACTGATATTTTTGAGAACGTCTATTTGCCCGATGTCATAGATACTAAGATTGTTGAGAATATCCATAGCCGATTCTCCCGCTGCCGGCATATACGGTATATCGTCTATTACCACTAACGGATCTCTTAAAGCGCCCCTTATACTAATGCTGTTTCCGGCCACGACTACTCCCGGAACACGATAAAGCAAACTCCGGATGTCGGTACCGCCGGATTTCTCTATATCTTCTTCGGAAAAGGAATAATCCGGCTCGAGATAGTATGGGGATTCATACTTATATTTGCTTTTGTTTTTGTAGATTCCTTTTACCTGTACCTCCGGCAAGTGAATTATTCTCATTCCGTTTTCATACGTATATTGCCGGTCGGCTTTTGCCACATAATCCAAGAATACCGAATCACTTTTTTCTTCCGGAAATGAAACATAGACAGGACTTATTCCCGGAAAAGTATCTTCATCTACATACAATTCCGTCATCCGCTTGCCTTTCTCTTTGCTGTTCAGCGCTTGAATAACGTACCTTGTGCTGTCCGGAAATTCAAAATTACCGAATGTATAATATCCGTTTTCATCGGTTTCGGTACTGTCATAATATCCGACGCCTAAAGATAACAATGAGACCTTGAAGTTTTTGGCGGGCTTCGAGAATAAACCGCTTTTTACGATTCCGGAAAATTTCTGACTTGTTTCAAAAGGAATTTCGGGATAACTTATATCTCCACGCACCACTTCCGAAAGGGCATATCGCGTCCATCCGTGCGTTTTCATTAACAAATCGGCAGCCGTCTCGGCTTCTTTATTCCCTTTTCGGAAATAATATTCCGGATTTTCGATGGATCCTCTCAGTTCCGAACGCAATAAAATCTCGGATAAGATGCTTGTTGTTGTGTCGGTTATTACTTCCCTGTCGTTGGTTACGGCAATCGAAAAGTTTCCTTTCAAAGGTTGTCGCTTTCCGTCTTTCAATCGGACTTCGGCTCGGATTTGTTCTCTTTTTTGATAAGTATCTTTCGAGGTATGAAATTCGGCAATTCCGTTATCGTCATTCAAAATGAAAATCAGTCGTTCGCTGATGATTCGAAAGTCTTTTGTTAACAATAGAATGTGATTGATTCCCGAAGGAAAAACCGATGCGTCGAAAACAATAAACTCTTTTGTCGGCTCCCATGCTTTCGCATGAATAATTAAACCGCGGGAATGGATTAATAAATAAAGCTCCGGATAAGAAACCGAATCTTGTTTATTGACGCTGATCCAAACTTTATTGTCCCGAATGGCGGTTTTTAGCGCAAATGTATTTTTTTGAGCTTCCGGTAAATTAACCCGCAGCGTGCGATTGCCGTAGTGACAAATCGCCTGATAATGTTCGTCCGGCCAAGGATTGATAAAAAAATCCCCCATACCGTCATAAATCGTTTTAAATTCAGTAACGATGTTGCCTTTGGAATCTATGACTTCTCCCGTTATATTCAGCGCTTCTCCGGCGGTATTGACCGCTTTGAATGCCACGTTCGACGCTTCTCCGGCAATCAAGTATCCGCCTTCGGGATAAAAAGAAACATCAAAATCTCCTTCGGAATAAGGAATTTGAAGATATTGCCGCATAACGCGATTACCTTCGGTCATTTCCACATACAGCGCTCGTGTCGGCGCTTTGTCCGGGACGGTTAGTTTAACGCCGATCCGGCCTTCGTTGTCCGGTTTGCTTGTAAAAGGTCGGTCTTGATTCAATCGCAGCATAACGGATTGCGGCCGGATAACTTCTTTGGTTTTCGAATCAATAAAACGCAGACTTATATTTATTTTTCCGGCTTCGTCGAATAGAAAGTCGCTCTCGGTTTGTATCGCCAAAATTTGAGGATCGCTTATTCGAACCTGTTCGGAAAAAAACGAACGCTCGCCTTGATTGCACATATATCGGGTATAAGCCCGTATTTTGTAAGCGCCTTGCGACAATTCTTCCGACAGAGGAATCGCTCCGTAAAACAGATGGTTTTCATCCGGTCGTATCTTCAATCGCTGTACCACCGAGTCCGCAGGATTAATTAATTCGACGTAAATATAACGACTTAATACAGCCGCTTCATTGGAAAAAGCATCCACAAGGAAAGCCCGAAAAAATATTTTTTCTCCGGTTATATAATAGGGTTTATCGGTATGCAAATAGATTTTTTCATGAGGAAAGACCGACAGCTGTTTGGTTATATTGGCTATGACACTGTCTGTTACAGTCTCATCTTGTCCGTATAATGCGGTAACGTATCCGATTAATGTTAATAATACGATTGTGATTTTTTTCATACGAATGAAGAATTAAAATCAAACGCTTCAAATGACAAGCGCAAAATTAGTTATAATTTGTTTAATATTTTCCGGAAAGATCGAAAATTTAATAAAAAAATGTCAGAAAAATTTGGAATATAAAAACTTTCATTACCTTTGCGGCATAAAATTTGAACTAATTGAATTGACGTTGTGAAATTGGAGAACCAAAAAATTATTTAATTATCATTATTAGTTGTATTTATGAAAAAGGTAAGTTTATTTTTAGTATTTAGCTTTTTATTCCTCTTTTCTATTTTATCTGTCTCCGCTCAAGAAAATAAAGAATCGCTTTCAAATAGAAGCGTTTTTCTTGGCGCGGGAGTACAAGGAAATGTGTATCTCAATAATGATGCCGCTCATCATTCCGATACGTGGAGTAAGCTTTCTTTGGCCGGAAACTTGTTTGTGGGCAAGTGGTTCAGCAGTATAGCGGGAGGACGTATTTTTTTTGAAGGAGGTACAATTCATCCTTTCTTCCAAAAAAATGAAATTATGGTAGATGAAAATTATGTTTTAGGTCGGTTGGATTTTATGCTTAACCTAACCAATTGTTTTCGTTCGTATTCTCCGGATCGGTTTTATAACTTGATTCCTTATGTAGGAGTCGGGGGCGGATACGCATTTAATGCGGAAAACCGCCCGGATGGTAAGGATAATTCCGGCTCTTTTGTGGGCGCCGGCGGATTGTTGAACACTTTCAGACTGGCAGGTGGTCTCGATGCTTTCATTAATTTGCAAGTGAATTTGAACGATCCGAAGTTTGATGGTTATAAAGAAAAGAAAATTAATGGAATAGCTTCGGCTTCTGTCGGTCTTATCTATAATTTCGGTAAAGCCGCTAAAAAAGAAATTGTTCCTCCTCCTCCGGTTGTAGAACCTCAACCGCAGCCCGAACCGCCGAAACCTCAGCCGAAACCCGAACCGCAACCTCAACCGCAGCCGAAGCCCGAACCTCCGAAGGTTGAGCCTCCTGCGCCTGCTCCCGCACCTTTTGTTGATAATGTATTCTTCCGGGTGAACAGTTCGGTTATTGACGCCGATCAACAACTGAGTGTCAAAAGGACGGCCGATTTCTTGAACGCAAATCCGAATGCTAAAATTACCGTTGTAGGATATGCTGATGTACAAACCGGTAATCCCAAATACAATTTGCAACTTTCCGAAAAACGTGCGAGAACCGTAGCTAAAGAATTGGTTACCAAATACAATATCAACAGCAATCGCATGAAATTGGATTGGAAGGGCGATACCGTACAACCTTTCAAAGAAAATGATCGGAATCGTGTGGTAATTCTTACGCAATGATTCTAACGGGGATATTAAAATAACATGTAGAGACGCGGCGCCGCCGCGTCTCTTTTTTTATACTTTCAAACTCAATTGAATACGTTTTCTTTCCAAATCAATACCGAGTACCTTGACTTGTACGTGTTGATGAATGGAAACGACTTCCGTCGGATCGGAAACATACTTATCGGCTAAATTGGAAATGTGAATCAATCCTTTTTCTTTAATCCCTATATCAACGAAACAACCGAAACGGGTAATGTTACTGATGATTCCCGGAAGGATTTGTCCTTCCTGCAAATCCGTAATGGTTTTTACGTTCGGATCAAATTCAAATACTTGAATGGCGGCTCGCGGGTCGCGACCGGGTTTGTCCAATTCCTGCATAATATCCAGAAGCGTCGGCATTCCCGTTTTTTCCGACAAATATCTGTCCGGTTGAATGGTATCTCGAATGCTTTTTTCCCGAATCAAATCGCGGATGCTGCAATGCAAATCTTTTGCCATCGCTTCGACCACCGGATAACTTTCCGGATGTACGGCCGAATTGTCTAAAGGATTTTCTGCATCCGGAATACGGAGGAATCCGGCAGCTTGCTCAAAAGCCTTTTCTCCCAATCGGGGGACTTTTAATAATTCTTTTCGCGATTTGAACGGCCCGTTTTTCGCGCGATAATTCACAATGTTTTGCGCCAGCGAAGGGCCTAAACCGGAAACGTAGGTCAACAAGTGTTTACTCGCGGTATTCAAATTTACTCCCACCCGATTGACGCAATTTTCAACCGTTTGATCCAATGATTTTTTTAATTCGGACGGATTTACGTCGTGTTGATACTGTCCCACTCCGATGGATTTCGGATCTATTTTCACCAATTCGGCCAACGGGTCCAACAATCGTCTCCCGATGCTGACGGCGCCGCGAACCGTTACATCGTACTCCGGAAACTCTTCCCGTGCGATGGGAGAAGCCGAATAAACCGAAGCTCCGTCTTCACTGACGGAAAAAACCTGTAATTTCCGGTCGTATCGTAAATTGGTAATGAATTGTTCGGTTTCCCTTCCCGCGGTTCCGTTTCCGATAGCAATGGCTTCAATGGCGTAAGTACTTACTAAAGAAACGATTTTCATACCTGCTTTGGCTTTTTCATTTTGAGGGGGATGCGGATAAACGGTTTCGTTATGAAGCAGATTTCCTTGCGCGTCAAGGCAAACGATTTTACAACCGGTACGAAATCCGGGATCAATTCCGAGTACGCGTTTTTGACCCAAAGGAGGCGCTAAAAGAAGCTGTCGTAAATTCTCGGCAAAAACTTTAATCGCTTGCGTATCGGCCCTTTCTTTGGAGAGTGCGGCAAATTCTGTTTCGATTGCCGGCTTTAATAAACGCTTGTAACCGTCTTTCACCGCTATTGTCACTTGTTCGGACGAAGGGGTATTCCCCTTTACAAATCGTCGGAGAAGCGCTTCCATGCAATGTTCGTCCTCCGGCGTAATACTTACCCGCAGAATACCTTCCGATTCACCCCGCCGCATGGCCAACAGCCGATGAGAAGAACAACGGGACAACGGTTCTTTGAAATCGAAATAATCCCGAAACTTTGCGCCTTCTTCTTCTTTTCCTTTTACGAGTTTGGCAGTAATCATCGCTTCCCGATGAAAAATATTCCGAAGGGTATTCCGTGCGGATTCACTTTCATTGACCCATTCGGCAATGATGTCGCGAGCGCCTTGCAAAGCTTCTTCCGCATCGTTTACTTCCTTGTTAATAAATCGTTCGGCTTTACCGTATATATCTTGTTCGTTTTGCGCCATCAGAATTTTTGCCAACGGTTCCAACCCTTTTTTCCGTGCAATTTCGGATCGGGTTTGTTTTTTGGGTTTATACGGGAGATAAATGTCTTCCAATTCCGTACTGTCCCAAGTGTTTTCGATACGCGCTTTCAGTTCGGGCGTTAATTTTTCCTGTTCTTCGATGGAGCGGAGAATCGTTTCTTTTCGACTCGTCAATTCCTGCAACTTGGAGTATTGTTGCTTGATTTCTTCGATTTGAATTTCGTTCAATCCGCCGGTTACTTCTTTCCGGTAACGGCTGATGAAAGGAATAGTCGCTCCTTCATCCAATAACTCCAGCGTTTTGGAAATGGATTTCTCCGAAATGGAAAGGGATCGGGAAATTAGTGAAACATAAATTGTTTGCATTGCTATAAAACAGTTTTTCAATATGCAGATTCCAATCTTTTTTCGATTGATTCACGTATGAAAGCATTAATGCTTGTTCCATGATTTTCGGCATACATGGCTACTTTGCTGTGAATTGCAGGCGGTATGCGAATGTTTAGCACTCCGTTATAGGATTTTCCCGGTTTTAGTCCTTTTCTATTGCAAAAATCCAAATAGCTTTCAGCTGCTTCATGAAAAGCAGATTTTAATTCTTCGACGCTCTGACCTTCAAAAGAAACTATCGAGTTTATGCCTTCTATTCTACCAATAAACGCTTCATCTTCTTCACTGTATTTTACGGTAGCAATAAGATCCTTGTATTTTAAAACATTATCCATATATTATTATTATTTTTTTATCACCTCAATTCTTTTTAAAAAATCTAAAACATCTTTCATTTGATAAGGCTTTAAAATGTTTTTTGGGTGTGGTTTATGTAAATCAGATGCAAATGTAACTGTTTTTTAGTTACGATACAAATTTTCATTTTCAAAAGGCGCCTTTCAAATTACGCCTCATTCCGGCGTATCCGGTTTCACTGTCAGCTGCTCGATATGTTCATCCAAAGCCGTTAATTTGGATTCGATTTCATTGATTTCTTGCTCATCTGTCAATGAGCTTTGATAGTTGAAGAGACAACGGCGATATTCTTTGTAATAAGCAACAGCCGGGGTATAATTCTTGAGTTCGTTCTCCGACAAAACGGCCATGGAGTAATACAATTCCATTTTTTCCGTATTATCTCGGGCGTAATTGAGAGCGGTATGGTAAGCCTCTAAGGCATAATCAAACGCGCCGTTTTTTTCATACGTTACCGCCAATTCTTTATTAATATTGCAAAGCAAAACATCGGATGAGGTTAATTTTTCGATTATTTTCAGAAAACATTCGATAGCTTCCGAATAATAACCGAGTTTGTAATCCGTTTTTCCCAGAATATACAGGACATTGGTATTCGTTGTATCTTGTAAAAAAGCTTGTTGAAGAAAAGGATACGCCAACGAGTCTTTTTCGGTCAAATAGTAAGAAAATCCGAGACTTCGGTTGACAAGCAATGAACTGTCTCCTTGTTGCAGGCATTTTTCAAATCGCTCTATCGCTATGTCGTAATACTTCATATTGTAGTAAATAAAGGCATTTAATGCATTCATGGTTGCATTGGCGGAATCAATTTGTATATATTTTTCGGAATTTTGATAGGCGGATATATAATCATCTTCTTTTATTTGAATTTTCACTAAGCTGTTTGCCGAATAAGCATCTCGTGCATCTGATTCCCAAGCTTTATCGTAATAGCTTTTTGCCGAATCCGTTTGATTCAACTTTTCATAGCACATCGCCATGCACCTTGTTATATAGTTTGGATTGTAGGTCGAATCAATCCGACCGTAAGCGCCTAAAGCCAAAGCGTATTTTTCGGAACGATAAAATAAATCGGCTTTTCTCACTTCAAAATAAGTATTGGCGGAATCAATCCGGAGCAAATAATCATAGCAATCAATGCTTTTCATATATTGAGAAACCGCCTCGTAGCCTAATGCCAATTGCAATTGAATCGGAATATCATCCGGATATTCTCTCGCTAAAGTATTTAAAACGTCAATTGCACTCGGATAATCATTCAAGTTTTTATAACATAACGCTTTTTGGTAAAGCATGTCTTTGCTCGGCTCCAATCGGTTGATGTATTCGACAGCTTGTCGGTATTGAGCGCTCCGGATATAAATTTGAACTGTATCGGGTTCCGCTTGTTCTTGAAAAACAGAATCTTGCGCCCACGCAAAAGACGAACATAAAAAGAGTAAGAAGCAGACCGATATAAATTTTTTCTGTAAGTATTTCATAAATTTTTGATTTTCATTTATTTTCATTGCAAAATTACGTAATTTACGTAATATCGGCAAATGATTTGAATTATTATATGATTTTTTTTCTTTTTCCATAATAATTTATTACTTTTGTATAAAGATAGGAATAGAAAGAAAGAATAATATGTCAAAAATCGGAGTATTTGTCTGCCATTGCGGTGAAAACATCGCGGCGACGGTTGATTGTGAAAGAGTGGCAAAAGAAGCCTCTGAAATCGAAGGCGTTGAGTTTGCCACCGATTATAAATATATGTGTTCCGAACCGGGACAAACAAAAATCAAAGATGCTATTCGCGAAAAAGGTTTGGATGGCGTAGTGGTTGCCGCTTGTTCGCCGCACATGCACGAGCCGACTTTTCGTAGAGCCTGCGCCGAAGCCGGGATCAATCCTTTTTTGTGCGAAATGTCCAATATTCGCGAACATTGTTCGTGGGTGCATGAGAAAAGTGAAGAAACAACAGAAAAAGCCATTAATCTGGTTCGTATGCTTGTCGAAAAAACGAAGCGAAACAAGCCTTTACAATCAATTAAAGTACCTATCACTAAAAAAGTGTTGGTGCTTGGCGGCGGAATTGCCGGAATACAAGCCGCTCTCGATATTGCCGATGCGGGACATCAAGTCATTCTGGTTGAACGCGAACCTTCGATCGGCGGACACATGGCGCAATTATCGGAAACCTTTCCTACGCTCGACTGTTCGCAATGTATTCTGACGCCCCGTATGGTTGATGTGGCGCAACATCCGAAAATCACCCTTTATACGTATGCCGAATTGGAAAAGTTGGACGGATTTATCGGTAATTTCAAAGCGACCATTCGATTGAAAGATAAGAGCGTAGATTATAAAACCTGTACGGGTTGCGGCGAGTGTATAACCAAATGTCCCTCCAAAAAGATTCCGGGCGAATTTAACGAAGGTCTGGGAATGCGTACCGCTATTTATACGCCTTTTCCGCAAGCCGTTCCAAACAAACCGGTTATTGACAGAGCCCATTGCCGGTATTACCAAACCGGCAAATGCAAAGTATGTCAAAAAGTATGCGAAACAAAATCTATTTTTTTCGATCGAGAAGATGAATTTATTACGGAAGAAGTCGGAGCGCTTATTTTGGCGACGGGGTTTGATGTACTTAAACCGAATTTTTTCCCGGAATACGGATACGGAAAATATCCGGATGTCATTACCGGATTGCAGTTTGAACGGCTGGCTTCCGCTTCCGGACCCACTTCGGGCGAAATTCGTCGCCCTTCCGACGGAAAAATTCCTCAAAAAGTAGTATTTATAGCTTGTGCCGGATCGCGCGACCCGGCTAAAGGTTTGCCCTATTGCTCCAAAATTTGCTGTATGTACACGGCCAAACACGCCATGTTGTATCAACACAAAGTGCATGACGGCGAATCGTATGTCTTTTATATGGATATTCGTGCCGGAGGTAAAAATTACGAAGAATTTGTCCGACGCGCTATTGAAGAAGACGGCGCCAACTACATTCGCGGACGGGTGGCGCGCATTTACGAAAAAGACGGCAAATTAATCGTAAGAGGAACCGACACGCTGTTAGATGCAAAGCCGGTTGAAATTGAAGCGGATATGGTTGTCTTGGCTACTGCCGGCGTGTCCAACAGCGGAGCGGAAGAATTGGCTCAAAAAATACATGTTTCGTATGATCCCTACAAATTTTTTGCCGAAGCGCATCCCAAATTAAAACCGGTAGAAACCAATACCGCCGGTATTTACCTTTGCGGAGCATGTCAAGCGCCCAAAGATATTCCGGATACGGTAAGCGCGGCTTCCGGTGCGGCAGCCAAAGTGATCGGTTTATTTTCGAATAACGAACTGACCCGCGAACCGACCATTGCGGCAGTCAATCTGTCCACGTGCGTCGGGTGTCTCCTTTGCGTAACCGCTTGTCCGTATCAAGCAATCGTGCGCGAAGAAATTAAGAATCGAAACGGCGAAGTAATAAGAACCGTCGCGCAAGTCAATCCCGGATTGTGTCAGGGTTGTGGTACCTGCGTCTCTTTCTGTCGTTCAAAATCAATTGATATGCAAGGATTTTCCAACGAACAGATATTTGCCGAAGTGATGGCGATGGCAGAAGACTGAAATTTCGGTTGCGCAATTCAAAAAAAAAATGTATCTTTGTCGCCTCTTTACGTAACCGCTGGCGAGAAAAGTGTGGCTCGCGGATGTTGCGCGAGGAAGTTAAATTTATATTAAAGGCTAACAATCATGGATTTAATTAAAGTAGCAGAACAAGCGTTCGCTAATCCGAATGAGCAGAATCATCCGAAATTCAAAAGCGGCGATACCGTGACGGTAGCATACCGTATCAGAGAAGGAAACAAAGAGCGTATTCAACAGTACCGCGGCGTGGTTATTAAAATTTCCGGCCATGGCGACCAAAAGCGCTTCACCGTTCGGAAAATGTCGGAAAACGTGGGCGTCGAACGTATTTTCCCGTTAAATTCTCCGTTTATTGACAGTATCGTTCTCAATAAAGTAGGGAAAGTGCGTCGCGCTAAATTGTATTATTTACGTAAATTGACGGGTAAGAAAGCAAGAATCAAAGAAAAACGAGTTTAGAATTACGAATTTACGTTTGACGCAGTCAATTGCGAATTACAAATTTTCGGCGTAGTCATTTATAATTAGGAGGGATGAAATCCTTTTTTATAAACGACTACGCCGAATCATTTGTTACTGTACCTTGACGTGATTTACCTTACAAACCACTGCAAATAACGTCCTTGTCCATTATTGAAACTGTGAGGATATAAGTCGCCATTCCCACAAGTTCTGGTGCTGAAACTGTAATCATCTCCGGTAGCGCCGCACTTGCCGAAGTGATGATTCGGCTGAGTTTCTCCAAACCATCCGAACGAATTGTTTATATTGTTTATACTTATCTGATTGCTCGCTCCGCCACGGTTCGGCGTCACGTCAAAAAGAGCGCTACTGCCTAAATTACCCCAATCCCAGTGCGTACAATAACCGTTGCTGTTATACAAAAGTATGCCGCGTGAGCCGGTCACTTCATCCCAACCGCCATAATTAGCGCCGGAACCGCTTACTTGCCAACGCTTTCCATAAATCATACCGGTAGTGGGAACATAAGAACGATTATCGGCGAAGTTAGTTCTTAACGGGTTTTCCGCCACAGTTCTCGGACTGATTATTGCATAATTATTTAGCCCCCATTCGTCGTTCATATCGGTAGGATTATCGGCGATGCGAACTTTCATTTGAGAAGTGTTGGTTGACGGAAGATTAAGCCACTCGTTTTTGTTCAAGCGGAAGTTTTCGTAAGGAATTCTATAGTTGGTCGGTCCATCGTTGGCTACCGAATCGGTAATTCTGTTTATCGGCCTGTCAACAAAAACCGCATAATAGGATCCCTCTACTATCATCGTATTAGTCCGTCCCGTGCCTCCCGATGATGTACTTTGAACATAAGTATTGCGGGCAGTGTTTTCTGAATACGACCATACCAGCGTCCACCCGCCTCCTACGATGTCGCAAAAAGTCCGGGTTGGAGATACATCGCCGGTAGTAACTACGCAATCTTGCAGCCAGTATTCGCCGTTCGTTGCAAAGGGTCTTTCGTTGTAAATGGCCATACAATTGCAGGCAGGGTCGTTGAAAGAGCCTAATGTAGAAAAGAAATCTACGGAGAAACTGCAAGTGGTTTTAAGGCTTCCATCGGTGGTAAACGTAAACCGGTAGGTTCCTTCCTGCCGGGGGCTTCCGTCTGCCCTCAGAACAAGCGTATCGGGTCCGTAAGCGCTCAGCGTTTGAGTTCCGGAAAATTTGATCCCGTTTTGAGCATCGGTCGTGACTGAGGTAAGCCCGGTTTGCAGGACTTCGATGGGTATTTTCACGAAATTACTGCCATCCATAAACGATCTTGTCTGATACGAGCCTTGCACCGAGATACTGTCGCAATCCACGCGATAGCCCATTGTAAGCGCCGCTACCACAACCTTAATATCGCACGAAGCTATTGACGTGCCGTTGCAGGTAATCACAATTTGGTCGGTTTGATTGATGGCCGGAGTTCCCATTCCTTCGAGTTGCAGGTCGAAGGAACCTGTTGTATCAAACACGCCGCTTGCTTGGAAATAATACCCGTTGTTACCGTTGGCAATAATGTTGTAATTGCCTTTTTGGGTAACCGTGACCGGTATTACCATATAATTCGTGCTGTTTAGCGGCGAATTTGCATAATACTGACCATACACGCGGATTCTGCTGCACGCTTCAGCCGGAATCGTTACTTCGGGATTTGAGGAGGCTTGGCAGAGGCTTATCCATTCATTGCCGTTCCAATACTCCTCGCAATTGGTGTCGGTGTTGTAGATATGCAATCCGACAGCCTCTGCGTTGTTCTTTAAATCCGCTATCGCATCGCGTTGTTCCGTAGTTAATTGCGGCAAACGCAACCCTCTGTCTTTGCTTCTCAATTCAAGAATCGAAAAACTTTGCGGTTCGGTTGTTTCACCGATTGTTACCTGCGCATTCATGCTGATAGCAGAAACAGTTACACATAATAAAAATAAATAAACTTTTTTCATACTCTTAATTATAATTTAACATACTCTTAATTAATTTACATCACTCGTATCTTTTCGTTTTTAGTTTCCAACGCCTCTCCCTGTCTGATCGTTTAATTTTATATTGACATCCGGATTGTGTTATGAAAGCTTCATTTTTTCACAAAAACCCTAACTTTACACTCTACGGAAAGACTTAATTACTAACAAAAGTATAAATATGATGACAGGGAGACTTGTTGGAAATAATCTCTTCGTTTTTCTTTGTGCATAATGAATTTAAATAGGCGTATTTCATTAAATAGGCGTATTTCATTAATTTGTTTTTAACCGAAAATTTGTTTCATCTAATAAATTGTGACGAAAATATATGATTCTTTGACTTTTTGCAAAAATATATTAAATAAATACAGTTATTTTTTGTATTTAATAATTTTTATGTTTTTTTATAATATAATGGTATATAATATATTAAATAAGTTAATTTTAATATTCCGCTTGTTTCGTTTTAATAAAAAATCATATAATTTGTTAATTTCTTTTTTTTTGAAAAGGAGTGTCTTTTTCTGAAAAAAAATTGTCTCTTTTTTTGAAAATATAGTGTCTTTTTTTGAAAAGAGTTGTACCTTTGTATTTTATTTTAATTATTATTTTAAAAATGACTGAATCTGTGGAAATATATCTCAATAAAGTGAAAGCCCTCCTGTTTATCGGGTTTTTAGGGCTTCTTTCAATTATTTATTCTTTTTTCAGCATATTTTTATTTACCAATAATTTTGTTTTTTTTGCGTTTCTGCAATGCTTTTCATTATCTGTCAATCTGTTCCTTATCGTATTTATATGGTATTCGCTGCCTGCATTTCAAAAATTGATTGTATTACATCCTTTTTATATGTTTATCTGCTATTTGGCGATAATACTGAATGCTTTATTATGTTACCAAAGCAACTCTGTTGCAGCAATCTATTATCTTAGCATACCGCCCTGTGTTATACTTTTTTTAACCAACGGCAAAGTGGCGTTCGTCTATTCGTTAGTTAGCTTGGCGGCGCTGATAATTACCGGTTTTTTGAAATATACGTTGAGAAAAATAGTAATTATTCAATTTACCACACGACAACTTCAGTCTTTGGAACGTGCCCAGTTAATTTCTTTTTTTTCGTTGGTTATTTATTCGTTTTTTAGTATTTTTCGGATGGAAAGAGCTAAAGATAAATTGAAACGCGAATTGGAACGCGAAAATAATGAGGCGCAACAAAATGAAAAAGACAAATATTCGGCAATTTATGAAGGCATTGTTACGGCAATGGAGCAGGAAAGAATGTGGCGTTCTCCCAATTTGTCGGAGCTTGAACTTGCCGAACATCTGAATACGAATGTCAATTATATTTATTACGCCATAAAATATTACGGTAAAGGCGAAAATTTTTCAAATATGATAAACAGATACCGAGTTCAAGCGATTAAAGAAAGAATTTTGCAGGGCGAGGGTGAAAAATTTACAATTAATCACTTGTATTCGCAGTCGGGCTTTAAATATCAAAGCACTTTTAACCGCGTTTTCAAGCAATTTGAGGGTGTTACGCCAAAAGAATATATTAAACTCGCCAAGTCGCACAAAAGGAAAAACGGGGCTTAACCGTCATCCGAAAAATTTTCCACCAAAACTTCGCGATAAGCATTGAATATCTTCGATTTGGAAATAAATCCGAGATATTTTCCCTCTTCATCAATGACCGGAAGGTTCCACGCTTTCGTATCGTCGAAAATTCGCATGATTTTTTCCATCGGCATGTTAATTATGATTTTGGCGGGAGGCGAAGTCATGAATTTTTTCACTTTGAAACGATCGTATAATTCCGGACGAAACATAATGTTTCGAATATCGTCTAACAGAACTACTCCGCGCAGGATATTTTTTTCATCCGTAACCGCAAAGACATTCCGGCGATAGGCGGCAATAATTTTGACGACGTCGCCCAAGGTCATTTGCGGATGAATTATTTTGATGTCGTCTTCAAGGATTGTCTGAATATTCAAAAGCGTCAATACGGCTTTGTCTTTGTGGTGAGTCAGCAGTTCGCCTTTTTGTGCCAAACGGACGGAATACAGACTGTAGCGATCGAAACACAGGATGGTGAAATAGGCGCTGATGGAAACAATCATCAAAGGCAGAAAAAGAGCGAAACCGCCGGTCAGTTCGGCAATCAGGAAGACTGCCGTTAACGGGGAATGCATGACGGCCGCCATCATACCGGCCATGCCCATCAAAGCGAAATTGTCTTGCGGAAGATGCAATCCGGGGATAATATGTCCCATGGAATCTGAAAATACAAATCCGACAATTGATCCCAAAAACAGCGAAGGCGCAAAGATTCCTCCGCAGCCGCCGCCTCCGTTCGTGGCTGTCGTTGCAAACACTTTCGTGAAAACAATCAGCAGCATGAACAGGATGAATCCCCAAAAATTATCTTGAAAACGATAAAATAAACTTCCGTCTAACAGGCCGTCATATTGTTTGCCGATAAGGGTGGAGATGGTGTCGTAGCCTTCGCCGTACAGCGGAGGGAAAAGGAAAATAAGTACGCTTAAAATGACGGTTCCGATGATAAATCTTTGACGAAAATGTTTCAGTCGGCGAAATTTACCTTCCATCCAAATTGTTACGTGGGTAAAATACAGAGCAATCAAGCCGCAAAGGACTCCAAGCAGAAATACGTAAGGAATACGTTGAACAATAAATACTTCTTCCTGATCGAATTTGAACATTGCTTCCATGCCGGTCAGGATGTAGGAAACGGTAGCGGCCGTAACGGACGAGATAAGTAACGGCAGTACGGACGTCGTAGTCAAGTCGAGCATCAAGACCTCGATCGTGAAAAGCAATCCGGCAATCGGCGCTTTGAAAATTCCGGCAATAGCGCCGGCAGCGCCGCATCCGACTAATAGCATCAGCGTTTTTTGCTCCATTTTGAACAAACGGCCTAAATTTGAACCGATTGCCGAACCGGTCAGTACAATCGGCGCTTCGGCTCCCACCGATCCTCCGAAACCGATCGTAATGGCGCTGGCTATTAACGACGACCAAAGATTGTGCCGCTTAATCCGGCTTTTCCGTTGGGATATTGCATAAAGAACTTTGGTTATTCCGTGACCGATATCGTCTTTGACAATGTATTTTACAAATAAGCCGGTGAGAAGAATCCCGATAATCGGATAAATCAAGTAAAAATAATTGGCTTTGGTCACTTCGGCGCGAGCGGTCAAGAAGTGTTGAATCCAATGAATGGTTTCTTTCAGTAAAATTGCGGACAACGACGTGAAAATTCCGATGAAAAAACTCAATATTAAGATAAAATACCGTTCGTGGATGTTTTTTTCTCTCCACAGTAAAACCGAATCGAACCAACTTTTTTTCGCCATCTTAAATGCCTTTCCCGGTTAAAATTGTCCGGAATGTATAGATAATAATCTTGAGATCCAACATCAACGACATATTTTCGTAATACAAAATATCGTATTTCATTCGTTCAATCATTTCGTCAATGTTACGCGCATATCCGAATTTGACCATTCCCCACGAGGTGATTCCGGGTCGGACATTGTGAAGCAAATAAAAATAAGGCGCTTGTTTCACAATTCGGTCAATATAATATTTTCTTTCCGGGCGAGGGCCTACAATTGACATATCGCCTTTCAACACATTCCAGAATTGCGGAAGTTCGTCCAAGCGATATTTCCGCATGACCAGACCGAATGGGGTTACTCGTTCGTCTTTTTCGGACGAAAGAGCAGGACCGTCTTTTTCGGCATCCTCTCGCATGGTTCTAAATTTGTACATCATAAAAGGTTTTCCCAAATATCCGATTCGCTCCTGCTTGATAAGAACGGGACCTTCGGAATCTTTTTTTATTCGCAATAATAAATACAAATAAATCGGGGACAAAAATACTAAAAGAAAAAGAGATATTAATTTATCAAGGGTCAGTTTTATATTTTTTTCTCCTTCGGAAAAATGATGATTTGTTACATCGAACAGCGGAAAACCTGTTATCGCCTTTATATTAATGTTTCCGGTCAACAATCGGGTGTGACTGACGGGAAGTTTAAGCGGCAATTGGTATTGATACAAAGAATACAATAAATTCAACAAATCATCCTCATCTTCCGAATCGCCGACTACGATTAATTCTTCGGTATTCAAATCCCGGATAAGCGTTTCCAAATCGTCCAATCCGCCTAAAATGAGTTGCTCGTCAATTGCCGGCGGAGAAAAAAGCGGATTGACTCGAATAAATCCTTGAATGGTATAGGCAATTGAAGCGGAAGGTTCGTTCAGCAATTTTTGAATTTGAAGCGCTTTTTCACCGGTTCCGAGAATCAACGCATTCGTCGTCCATTCGCGGTTCCGAATCTTTCGTGCGGTACGGTTGGTAATTATCACACGGAACAAATAGGTAAAACCGAAAGTAAAAAAGAATAAATATGCCAATTGGGTATAGTAAACGAGAATTGAATCGGGTAAAATCTTCAAGAGGAGTGCGAAAAAGAGAACAATGGTTCCTATCAGTACCGTCCCTAAAGTGGTAAAAAATTCCGATAATCGTGATTTTTCAAATAATTTATTGTAATATCCAGAATAATAATGAAGAATAAGCCATCCGAAAGATACGATGATTTGTCCGAATATCACATTTCGATAGAGCAGAAAACCGCTCAATGTATCGAATCCGTCGTATCGGGCAATTTCATAATATCGGACAATATTAAATGCAAACCACGCCAGATTGGCTGCAATATAATCGGCAATCAGATATTTAAATAATTGCGATTTTTTACCCATGCCTATTCCCGAATAATTTTTATTACGCCGTCTTTGTCCAAGCGGATGATACTCGAGGGCTTGGATTTTTGCATTTCATCTCTTCTGTAATTGACCACATAATCTACTAAACGGAAAATCTCGTTATTTATTTCGGAAAAATTGGCCGGCGCCGGTTCTCCGCTGAAATTGGCGGAAGTGGAAACAATCGGCTTTCCGAATTGCCGGCAAAGTTTTTGGGAAAATGCTTCTCGTGTAATTCGAATACCGACGGTTCCATCCGAAGCAATCAAGTTCGGAGCCAAGTTTTTTGCTCCGGAGTAAATGATAGTCAGCGGCTTATTTGAATCTTCAATCAAACTTATCGCAATTTCCGGTAAATCATCAACATAACGGACTAATCGGGTGGGGGAATCCAACAGCGTTAGCATTGATTTTGAATCGGAACGCCGTTTGATTTTATAAATACGTTTCACGGCGTCTTCCGAAGTGGCATCGCATCCGAGACCCCAAATCGTATCGGTAGGGTAGAGGATGACGCCTCCCTTTTGTAATACTTCACAGGCTTTATTCAAGTCATCAACCATATAATATGCAATTTAAAAATTTGAAACAGGGAAAATAGGGTTATTTTAATCGGAAACTAATTTGTTTTGAAGTTCTTCCGCCGAAATATTAAGAAACAGTTTTCCTTGGTGGGCCAAAGAAATTTTACCTGTTTCCTCAGATACAATAATTGTCTTAGCATCAGTTTCTTGCGACAATCCCAATGCGGAACGGTGCCGTAATCCCAATTCTTTGGGAATATCTTGATTTTGAGAAACTGGCAGAATACATGCCGCCGCTTTAATTCTTTTCCCGCCGATAATCATGGCGCCATCGTGTAGCGGACTGTTTTTGAAGAAAATATTTTCAATTAAACGGGAACTGATATTAGCGTTCAGAATTTCGCCGGTTTCGACAAATCGGTCCAAAGGGATGGTTTGTTGAATCGCAATCAAAGCGCCTTCTTTGCGTTTTGCTAAGTCCATAGCCGCAAGAACAATCGGCATAATATAGCTGATATTCTCATCTATATCGTTTTTATTCTTAGGTTTAAGTAAATTTTTGATAAAACCGAGTCCTTTGTTTGACCCTAAGGCTTGCAGAAATTCCCGTATTTCTTTCTGAAACACAACAACCAAAAGAATAAAACCCACACTGATGAACTTATCGAAAATAGCGCCCATCAAACGCATTTCAAAAACTTGAGATACCAGAATCCAAATAGCGATGAAGGATAAAACGCCGAGGAAAATAGTGGTGGTTCCCGTTTTTCTCATCAGAAGATAGGTTTCATAGAGAAAAAAAGCGACCAACAAAATATCAATCAAGTCTTTAATGCCAAAATTAATCATTATTTTCGTTTTTGGGTAGCGCTGTAAAAACGCACAAAATTAGATGAAATTATATAAAATTCCAAAATTTTTCATCTATCTTTGCAAATCATATTTCTAAATTAACTTCGATGAGTCAAACTTCTTTGTTGGAAAAATTAGACGCTTTAGTCCTTCGTTTTGAAGAAATAGGCGCTTTGATTGCTGACCCGGCCGTTATTTCGGATCGGAAACGTTTTGTGAAGCTGAACAAAGAATATCGCGATTTGGAAAAGATTGTCGCAGCAAGAGACGAATATAAGCAGGTTCTTACCGGTATTGATGAAGCAAAATCAATCCTTGAAAACGACTCGGATACGGATATGCGAGAAATGGCTAAGGAAGAATTAGATGTTTGTACTCAACGTTTACCGTTACTGGAAGAGGAAATAAAACTTTTATTGGTTCCTGCCGATCCGCAGGATGAAAAAAACGCTATTGTGGAAATTCGCGGCGGAACCGGAGGCGATGAAGCTGCGATTTTTGCCGGCGACCTATTTAAAATGTATTCCAAGTATTGCGAATCCAAAGGTTGGCAAATCGAAGTAACGAATATCAACGAAGGAACCATCGGCGGATACAAAGAAATTATTTTTACCGTCACCGGAGAAGACGTTTATGGAATCTTAAAATATGAATCCGGCGTACACAGGGTACAACGGGTGCCGCAAACCGAGTCGCAAGGGAGGATACATACTTCCGCCGCAACGGTAGCCGTACTTCCCGAAGCCGAAGAAGTGGATGTGGAAATCAATCCGGCCGATTTGGAATACCAAACGGCACGCTCCAGCGGCGCCGGCGGACAAAATGTAAATAAGGTTGAAACAAAAGTACAACTTACGCATAAGCCTACCGGTATCATGATACAGTGTCAGGTAGCGCGTTCGCAGTCGGCTAACAAGGAAATGGCTTTGCAGATGCTTCGTAATAAATTGTATGACATAAAACTACGGGAGCATTTGGACGCCATTGCTTCCAAACGGAAAACAATGGTTTCGACCGGCGATCGTTCGGCAAAAATCCGGACTTACAATTATCCGCAAGGACGGGTGACCGATCACCGGATTAATTATACAATGTACAACCTTCCGGCATTTGTCGGTGGAGATATTCAAGGAGTAATTGACCAATTGATTGTGGCTGAAAATGCGGAACGATTGAAAGAAAGCGAATTGTAAGGACAGTTGCGATTGAACAATTACTTTATCCGAAACTTTTAACTATATGATGCAAATAGAAGAAATAAATGAAAGGTTTAATGATGAACTTTTTAAACAAATAGAAGGATTATTGCCTAAGTACCATACATATACATTAGGAACGCCTTCAGCGATACTTCAATCGGTACAAATACCGGATTTGCCGATTGAATTGCGAGCGTCAAGATTAAATGATAAAGCAATGCAGGAAACGCATCCGTTCGATTTACAGGAAATAATGGATTTGCCGATTGTCGTTCAAAATCCTTTAGCAATATTCCGAAGTGCTACGCATATTGGACGTTATGTAATAATGATAGAATTAGAACATAATAAAAAAAATTATATTGTTGCTATTCAAACAAAGAGAAATAATAATAATGCAATCGTAAATGACATACGAAGTATTCACTATAGAAATTCCAATAGTCATATTGCCAATTGGATTAATGAAAATTTAGTGGATTATGCTAATAAAGAAAAAATGGCTGAATGGTTTTCCAAACAGCAGTACAATTCCGCTGAGGTTAGAAAACTATTCAACCATGCCACAAAGATAATACAAAATTTTGAAAATGCAAAACTTTGAGATAAAATATTTAAAAGCTAATCCCAAACAGCGGTCCAATTCCGCTGAGGTTAGAATTAGCGCTCAAAAATAATACAATTAATTTAAAAAACAATGACAAAGCAAGAATTATTTCTCTACATCATTCGAAAAGAATCTTTTCTTTGCGTGGGATTAGATACCGATATAAAAAAAATCCCTTCCCGCTTATTGCAGGAAGATGACCCGATTTTCGCCTTCAATCAAGCGATTATTGATGCAACACAAGCCTATTGTGTAGCCTATAAACTCAATCTGGCGTTCTACGAAAGTCTCGGTATAAAAGGACAAATCGCTTTGGAAAAAACCGCAGCTTATATCCGGCGGAAATATCCCGACCAGTTTATTATTGCCGACGCTAAACGCGGCGACATCGGTAATACTTCCGAAATGTACGCCCGTGCAATTTTTGAATCTGCCGACTTCGATGCGATAACGGTAGCGCCGTACATGGGCGAGGACAGTGTGAAGCCTTTTCTCGCTTATCCGGATAAATGGGTGATTTTATTGGCGCTGACCTCCAACAAAGGCTCCCGGGATTTCCAGTTAACGACAGACGCCACCGGCGAACGCCTGTTTGAAAAAGTCTTGAAAAAATCGCAGGAATGGGCAACCGACGAGCAGATGATGTATGTCGTCGGCGCTACGCAAGGCAAAATGTTCGAAGATATTCGGAAGATTGTTCCCGATCATTTTTTGTTGGTTCCGGGAGTGGGTGCACAGGGCGGCAGTTTGGAAGAAGTGGCGCGCTACGGGTTAAATTCCAAATGCGGTTTACTCGTCAACTCATCACGGCAGATTATTTACGCCGACTCGACGGAGCGATTTGCAGAAGCCGCTCATAATGAAGCTCGGAAATTACAAGAAGAAATGTCAAAATACCTCCGATGGATACCAAACTTAAAATAATCAACGACCCGGTTTTCGGATTTATCAATATTCCGAACGAATTTATTTTTCGGGTTCTGAATCATCCGTATGTTCAACGGCTTAATCGAATCAAACAATTGGGTTTAGCTTTTTATGTTTATCCCGGAGCCGTACATTCCCGTTTTCATCACTCGTTAGGCGCCATGCACTTGATGTCGGAAGCTGTCAACCAATTGCGGTCAAACGGTCATTCGATTTCGGACGAAGAAAAAACCGGCGCAATGGCGTGTATTTTGATGCATGACATCGGACACGGACCTTTTTCCCATGTTTTGGAAAATACATTGGTAAACGGAATTACTCACGAAGAAATTTCACTGCGCTTGATGAATCGGATGAATCTGGAAATGAACGGGCAATTGGATTTAGCTATTGCGATTTTTAAAGATACCTATCCCAAACAATTTTTGCACCGGTTAGTCAGCGGACAGTTGGATGTGGATCGGTTGGACTATTTGCGTCGCGATAGTTTTTTTACCGGCGTTACGGAAGGCAATATCGGATCGGCGCGTATTCTTAAAATGCTTAATCTTAAAAACGATAAATTGGTGATTGAAGCCAAAGGCATCTATTCCATTGAAAATTTTCTGATGGCGCGACGATTGATGTATTGGCAGGTTTACCTGCATAAAACAGCGGTTGCTGCAGAAAATATGTTGATAAACACTTTGCGAAGAGCAAAAAAGTTGGCTTCCCAAGGCGTGGAATTGAATGTCACTCCGGCGCTGCGTTATTTTTTATATCATTCGGTGAACAAAACGATTTTTGAAAATCATCCGGAAGCTTTGGACTTTTTTGTCGAATTGGATGATAATGACATTTGGTGTGCGCTTAAAGCATGGGAGAAACATCCGGATAAAGTCTTATCGCTGTTAAGTCGAGGGTTACTGAACCGAAACTTATTTAAGATAGAAATGAGTCCGACGCCGATTTCTCCGGAAGTTTTAATTGAAAAGACGACGAGGTATGCCGAAACTTACGATTTATTGCCGGAAGAAGCCTCTTATTTGCTTTCTGCTGATGCAATTACAACAGATATGTATCGTGAAGAAGACGACAGTATCTCCATTTTATATAAAGACGGAACGGTAAAAGACATATCCGAAGCATCCGATATGCTTAATATTCAGTTGCTTTCAAAAAAAATTGTGAAGTATTACCTTTGTTTTTTGCGAGATTCAAAATAATTTCCGTACTTTGTCCCTGTTTTTTAACTGATAGATATATAAAATGAAGCTGAGTGCGAAACAAATAGCCGGAATTTTAAACGGAAAGGTCGAAGGAGATGAACAAGTCGCAGTTGATAATTTTTCGAAAATTGAAGAAGGAAAACCCGGAACGCTTACATTCTTAGCTAATTTGAAATATACGCATTATATTTATGAAACCAAGGCGAGCATTGCTTTGGTGAATGATGATCTTACGCTTGAAAAAGCGCTTCCGAAAACCTTAACGCTCATTCGGGTAAAAGACGCCTATCGCGCTTTGGCTGTTTTGTTGGATTTGGTCGAACAAGCGAAGCCGAAGAAAACAGGCATTGAATCGCCGGTTTTTATCAGCTCCTCCGCATCCTTTTCGCAAGAAGAAATATATATCGGCGCTTTTTCTTATATCGGAGAAAATGTAAAATTAGGAAAGAATGTTGCTGTTTATCCGCAATCGTACATTGGAGACAATGTTGAAATCGGAGATAACACAATTATTTATGCGGGAGTAAAACTTTACGCGGGATGTAAAATAGGACAACGTTGCATTATTCATGCCGGAGCGGTCATCGGTTCGGACGGATTCGGATTTGTCAAAGAAGGCGAATCGTACCAAAAAATTCAGCAGTTAGGAAACGTTGTTATCGAAGATGATGTTGAAATCGGCGCGAATACGACCATTGATCGGGCAGTAATGGAATCAACGCTGATTCGTAGAGGCGTGAAATTAGACAATCTGATTCAAATCGCTCACAATGTTGAAATCGGAGAAAATACGGGTATTGCGGCGCAAGTTGGAATTTCCGGATCTACCAAAGTGGGAAAAAATTGCATGATTGCCGGCCAAGTCGGTTTGGGCGGTCACATTACGATTGGCGATAACACCAATATCGGCGCTCAAGCGGGAATAATCAGTAATATTGAATCGGGAAGGAATATAATGGGATCTCCGGCCATTGACGTGAAGAATTTTTTCCGTTCAAGTATTATTTTTGCGAAGTTACCGGACCTGTACAGAAGCCATAATCAATTGGAAAAAGAGATAGGAACTCTTAAAAAAGAAATAAACAAAGAAAAATCAGAAGAAATATGAAACAACACACGCTTAAAGAAAGTTTCTCGTTAAAAGGCAAAGGATTGCACACGGGCTTGGATATCGAAATCAAATTTAATCCGGCTCCGGAGAATCACGGATATAAAATCAAACGGATTGATTTACCGGAGCAACCGGTGATAGATGCTCTGGCTGAAAACGTAAAAAGTACGAACCGAGGAACGGTTTTATCCAAAAACGGGGTTAACGTTTCAACGGTAGAGCATGCTTTAGCTGCTTTATACGCCTACGAAATAGATAATTGTTTAATTGAAGTGAACGCTCCCGAATTTCCGATTTTAGACGGAAGCGCCATTGTTTATGTCAACGAAATCGAACGGGTCGGTTTGAAAGAACAAAACGCGGAACGAGATTATTATATTGTAAAAAATAAACTCGAAGTAAAAGACGAGGAAACCGGCGCCCATATCATGGTACTTCCGGATAATGATTTCGGAGTAAATGTGCATATTGCTTTCAGTGATTCCAGCTTTCTCGATAATCAATACGCTACTTTAAACCATTTGAAGGATTTCAAAAAAGAGATAGCCGCCAGTCGTACTTTTGTTTTTGTACGGGAAATCACTCCTTTGTTACAAAACGGATTAATCAAAGGCGGTGATTTAGATAACGCTATCGTTATTTACGAACGTCAAATCAGTCAGGAAGCCCTTGATCAATTAGCAGATACAATGGGAGTGGTTCATAAAAACGCATCCCAATTGGGATATATAATGAATAAACCGTTGGCTTTTTCCAATGAACCGGCACGGCATAAACTGTTGGACATTTTGGGTGATATTGCTTTAATAGGTAAACCTGTATTAGGGCAAATTTTAGCTACCTGTCCGGGTCATAAAATCAATAATAAGTTTGCTCGCATTATCCGTAAAGACATTAAACTAAATGATGTACAAGCTCCCGTTTATAATCCGAATCTTCCTCCGGTGATGGATATTAAACGGATAAAAGAACTGCTTCCTCATCGTTATCCTTTCCTTTTAGTGGAGAAAATCATAGAGTTAGGACCCAATCACATTGTGGGAATAAAAAACGTATCGGTTAATGAACCGTTTTTCCAAGGACATTTTCCGGATGAACCGGTGATGCCGGGTGTACTATTGGTAGAAGCGATAGCGCAAACTGCCGGTTTATTCGTATTGAATATGGTGAAAGAACCTCACGAGTATTCCACCTATTTCTTAAAAATTGATAATGTGAAATTCCGACAAAAAGTCGTTCCGGGCGATACTTTATTTTTTCGCGTGCGATTGATGACCGAAATCCGTCGTGGAATGGCCGAAGTGAAAGGTTATTGTTTCGTGGGAGATAAAATTGTCTGCGAAGCGGAATTATTGGCTCAAGTGGTTAAAAACAAATAATAAAATATGAATCAAGTATTGTCAAACATACATCCGGAAGCTGTGATCGGTGAAAACGTGACCATCAGTCCGTTTGTTACGATTGAAAAAAATGTTATCATCGGAGATAACACGTACATCTATCCGAATGTAGTAATTATGAGCGGCGCTCGAATCGGGAAAAACTGCCGGATATTTCCGGGCGCTGTAATTGCGGCAATTCCTCAAGATTTAAAATTTAAAGGGGAAGAAACAACTGCTGAAATCGGTGATAACGCCACCATTCGGGAATGTGTCACCGTCAACCGGGGAACAGCGGCCAAAGGAAAGACTGTTGTAGGAAATAATTGTTTATTAATGGCTTACACTCATGTAGCACATGATTGTCTGTTGAAAGATTTTGTAATTTTGGGAAATGCAACTCAATTAGCCGGAGAAGTGGAAGTGGATGACTATGCCATTTTGAGCGGAGGATCATTGGTGCATCAATTTTGCAAAATAGGGATGCATGCCATGACTCAAGGAGGCTCGCGAGCAAGTAAAGATATTCCGCCTTATATCATTGTCGGTCGCGAACCCATTATGTATTCCGGCATTAATATCATAGGATTACGAAGAAGGGGATTTGACAATGAAAGAATTTCGGCCATCCAAGAGATTTATCGTATCTTGTATCAATCGGGTATGAATAATAAAGAGGCTGTGAAATACATTGAAGAAAATATTCCGGCTTCGAAAGAAAAGGAAATTATTATTACCTTTATCGCCAATTCCCAACGAGGAATCGTGAGGGGATATTTGGAGTGAACAGGAGTTATAAAGTTATGAGTTATGAGTTATAAGTTATAAGTTTTAAGTTATAGGTTATAGGTTTTAAGTTTGAATTTGTGTGATTATCTATAATTAAATTCTGTTATATTTTAATTTTTAATACGATGATTTATAAATTTGTCATATTATCCGATGAAACAGATGATTTCAGAAGGGATATTCTTATTGATTCCGATGCTACTTTTTTTGAATTGCACGAAGCCATTTTGGAATCTGTCGGATATACCAAAGATCAGATGACTTCTTTTTTCATCTGTGATGAAGATTGGAATAAAAAGAAAGAAATTACGTTGGTGGAAATGGACACAAGTTCGGAAGAAGATAGTTATGTCATGGATTCCACCCGATTGAGCGATTTGGTGGAAGAAGAGCGACAAAAATTACTCTACGTTTTTGAATACCTTACCGAACGTTCGTTTTTCATGGAATTGAGAGAGATTATTACCGGTAAATCGCAACCGAAAGCCGAATGTGTTTTCCGAAAAGGAGAGCCGCCGATTCAAGTAACTGAATTTGAAGCATTAGATGAGCGGTTAAATACGCGGATGTCGGCAACGAACCACCATTTGGAAGAAGATCTCTATGATGATGATGATTTTGGATCGGATGATTACGACGATGAAGATTTTGATAATTTGAGCGAAGGAAATCCGTTCGACGATTATTAAAACCAAAGGAATGTCTATCTCCGAATGAAAACTTTGGTTGTTTTATTGGGGCCGACGGGAGTTGGAAAAACCGAGCTGAGCTTGGAGTTGGCGGAATTTCTCGATTCTCCCGTTATTTCCGCCGATTCACGGCAAATGTACAAAGAATTGGCAATCGGTACGGCAGCTCCGACGCCGGAGGAACAAGCGAAAATCAAGCATTATTTTATAGGAACCCTTCAATTGACCGATTATTATAGCGCCAGCCGATTCGAAGAGGACGTAATTTCGCTCCTTGCAGATTTGTATCAAACCCACGAAACCATCTTGATGAGCGGAGGTTCGATGATGTATATTGATGCCGTTTGCAAAGGAATTGATGAAATTCCTACGATTGACGAAACGCTTCGAGCCGATTTGAAAGACCTGTATCAAAAGGAAGGAATAGATCCGATTCGTCAACGACTGAAATTATTAGACCCGGTATTCTATAAGCAGGTTGATTTAAAAAATCACAAACGGGTGATCCATGCTCTGGAAATTTGTCTGATGACCGGAAAACCGTATTCTTCGCTTCGAACCGATAAAGCAAAGCAGCGTCCGTTCCGTATCCTCAAAATCGGTTTACAAAGAGAAAGAGAAGAATTGTACGAGCGAATCAATCATCGGGTAGATACGATGATGCAACGGGGCTTTTTGGAAGAAGCGCGTTCCGTTTATCATTTGCGACATTTAAATTCGTTGAATACCGTCGGTTATAAAGAACTTTTCAAATACTTTTCCGGAGAATGGTCCTTGGATTTCGCCGTTGAAAAAATCAAACAGAATACCCGCATCTATTCCCGTAAACAAATGACTTGGTTTAAGCGCGATAAAGAAATTCATCGGTTTCATCCGGACCGGTTGGAAGAAATCAAAGATCAAATACTAAGAAATACCGTATAAAACAATAAAATAATTAAACAATGGAAGCATATAGCGTCGTTATTATTCTCTTAGCAATAACCATCGGTTTATCGCCCATAGCTTCCCGTATGAAGTTCCCTTATCCCGTATTATTGCTGATTGTAGGAACAGGCGTGGGATTTATTCCGGGCTTTCGAACCATCCCCATTGATCCGGAAGTTATCTTTTTGCTGTTTCTGCCGCCGTTGCTTTACAGTGCGGCTTATGATATTTCAATTAAAGATTTCAAACGCAATTTCTCGACAATCTCTATCTTAGCCGTCCGGTTGGTTTTTGTAACCACGATGGGAATTGCGATTGCCGTTCATTATTGTATTGGTATCTCATGGCCGTTGTCTTTTGTGCTCGGAGCCATTCTTTCTCCTCCGGATGCCATTGCAACTACGAGTGTAACCAAAGGGCTGGGACTTCCGAATCGCACCAATACCGTATTGGAAGGAGAAAGCCTGATAAACGACGCTTCGGCATTGGTTGCGTTTCGTTTTGCCGTTTCTGCGGTAGCCGGAAGTTCATTTGTACTTTGGAAAGCCGGTTTGATTTTTATCCTTGCAATAGCCGGCGGACTTTTCATCGGTTGGTTGGTGGCGCATGTTTTTATATTTATTGCCGATGTGAAAAAAAACTTAGACGATTATGTCTGCGTCAGTCTTAATCTATTGCTTCCTTTTGTCGCCTATTTGATAGCGGAAGAATTGTACGTATCGGGTGTAATTGCTACGGTAACAGTAGGAATATCAATCGCTTGGCATAGAGATCGTTTCTCCGGAGCAACCGTTGCCCAATCCAAATCCGTTATGGATATGGTTGTCTTCATATTGGGCGGGTTGGTATTTATTCTCATCGGATTGGAATTTCCGCAAGTGCTGAAAAACATTCCTTCCGAACAGTTCTTGCCGCTGGTCGGTTGCTCTTTTCTGATTTTTTTGATAGCGTTGCTCATACGAATGTTCGTTGTCTTTTGGCATAAACGAAGAATGGATAATCGTTATACTACTGCCAAAAAGCGATTGGATCACATTGATATACATCAAAAGGAGCGTATTAAACAACATTTTCGGGAAAAGAAAAAAAGAACGCCTTTCGGTAAAAATATAGACGATTACTTCAAATCTTTACTGTTCAATTGGAAAGAAGCCTTTATTATCGGTTGGTCGGGAATGAGAGGGATTGTTTCGTTGGCGGCAGCACTGTCATTGCCGCTGATCATGACGAATGGCGATGCCTTCCCTCAGCGGAATGTAGTTATCTTTTTGACGGTTACGGTCGTGATTATTATGCTCGTGATACAGGGATTGGGGTTGCCGGTTTTAGTCAAGTTGCTGAAAATAGACGGCGTTGAGGCATAATTTTATTTTTTACGCACACCGTACTTGAAGCGAAAATTTGCTCAAATGTACGGTGTACGAATTTTAATCTAACCTGTTCAATCTTTTTCCAAGTTTGCTCAACGATTTATCTTCTGCCGAACCCGAAACCGTGTCCGCAAAAATCACCGCCGAAACGAGGGTCACTGCCGAAATGATCTTCCAACGCTTCTTTTCTTTCCTTGACAAAAGCTTCTTTTTCTTCCCGCGTTTTTTTCATCCATTCTTCACAACGGGCATCTATCGCTTCTACCGAAAAGTGGTCTTTTCCCAAGTGTTCTACTTTCTTGTTCATAAAATCCAATTTTTCACTGTCGGACATCTTTGACCATTCTTCTTGAAATTTTTTTGCCGCTTCTTTATCGAAAGGGTGTCTTCCAAAGAATCCCATTCCAAAACCTCTTGTTGTCATCATTTTTTTAATTTGTTATGTTTTACAATTTATTACTTTTTAGAGCACTCTATATTTATAAAGACAACCGAGGAAGAAAAATATTTTATATTTTTTATCTGTGAATAAAATTCGTATGAATTTTTTAATTTTTTTTAAGATTTTTTTGTATTTTAAAAAGAAAATATTTATATTTGCACCATATATACTGTTTTCTTAATTATGGTAAGGATAATAGATATAAGTATATGATATAAATTAATTTATCAATATAAGTATATCAGAAAATAAAGGACGGGAAGAGGAGAACAGTTCGCTGTTTTACCGAGAAGAGGTTATCTTTTGAATATTAATTTCTTTATCAATAGAGAGTTATTCGAAACAATGAATGTATTTTTACAAATTACTTAAATAATATTATAAACAATTAAATTCTATGATTTATGAAAACAACCTCTTTTTAGAGCAATGCTGATAACAGTGTTAATGGTTACAGGTCTATCAACCGTGTGCGCTCAACTCAATTATGAGGCAGACAGTCGCCTGTATATCGGACCGAGAACAGCGACAATTTCCAGCACAGCCCCCGGTATTTATATTACTACCGATTGGGGAATTGAAAATTATGAAAGCGGTTTAAATATCTTTCGAGGATATCCCAATTCTAATTATGGTGATTATAAATTTTTCATTGATCAAACAGGTAAAATCGGTATTGGGCGTAAACCTACTACTTACGCTTTGGAAGTGAACGGGCAAGTCTGGACTACGGCGGGCCTGTTGATTACATCCGACCAAACGCTCAAGAGAAATATGGTTGATTTAAGCGACAGCCGTTCGGGTTATCTTGATAAATTGCTTCAATTGAGCGGTAAATCGTACGAAAAACAGATTTCTTCCGCAGATGGCAATGCCAATGAAGTGGCGAAAATGGTTGCCGCCGGAAAAATCAACAAAGAAGACGCTTCCGCCGCTTTGGATGCTCTGAATAAAACCAATCGGACGGTATATAAAAAAGAATTCGGTTTCATTGCTCAAGAGGTAAAAGAATATTTTCCGGAATTGGTGGAAGAAAATGCTGAAGGAGTAATGTCCGTTAATTATATCGGCTTAATACCCGTGTTATTGGAGAGTATTAAAGAACAGAGAAAAATTATTGATAAACAATCGGATAGAATCAATTCATTAGAGAAATCGGTTACTGCCCTCGGCAGTAATCCGGCGTTTAGAGCAAGTACGGCAAACAATTCTTCCCTGTCGGCTGCGAACAATGTTTCTGCAGAAAAGCTCACAACGGCGGTACTCTATCAAAATACGCCGAATCCGTTTAAGGAAAAAACCGAAATTCACTACTACCTTCCGCCGGAAACTCAAACGGCAGATATTTATATATTTGATTTACAAGGCAGTTTATTGAAAAAATTTTCGGCTATTCATTCAGACAAGGTTGAAATAAAAGGTTCGGATTTACATGCCGGAATGTATATTTATACTTTGGTTGCAAACGGGCAAGCGATTGATACGAAACGGATGATTTTAACGAAATAACAACATCGAGTTGTTATCATGATTTTTATTTAATTTATTATTAACTGATAATAATTATGTTGTTGTGAATTATGAAAACAAAATTATATTTTATTGCGATATTCCTTTTTGCAGGAATATACGCAGGGCAAGCGCAAGAACAAGAATGGGAATATGTTTGCAGCCTTACCGGCGAAGGGTTGTGTAGAGTCTGCACTCAAGGTTCTGATACGGTTTATGTTGTAGGAGAAAACGGTCTGATAGCAAAATCTGTTGATAAAGGTATAACATGGGATAAAAAATACTTTTCTGGTAAAGTTACATTGAATGATATTATCTTTTGTAATCATAATATTGGTTTCATAGTAGGGAACAATGGCGCCATATTAAAAACTCAAGACGCGGGAGCATCTTGGGAACAAATGATTTCCGGAACAGCTCAAAACATAAATGCTATTGCTGCATTTGATTTAAATAATTTATGGGTCGTTGGGAATGAAGGCTTAATAATGTATTCTTTTGATGCAGGAGAAACATGGACGACGAAACCGTTTTTATCTGACAGTCGGTATTTCAGTGATATTAAATGTAAAGAAAACAGAGGATATATAGCGGGGCAAGGAGGAATTATACTTATAACGGAAGATGGAGGAACGACATGGAAAGAACAATTTCCGTTTGAATCCTTAACAGAATATGATGAAATCCGTTCTTTATGTATATCCGACCATAAGGTATATGCCCTTGCTAACAATTTGTATATGACTGGTTTGGGGTATATTATTTTCACGGATGATAATGTAAATTGGCATATTTTAGACGATACCGGACGTCACTATAAAATTGCCTGTTATTTCCAAGATGAGCAAAAAGGTTTTACAGCATCTTATGTTAACACAACTTGCGGAGATTGCGGTAGGGAATTTTGGATTTATAAAACCATTGATGGCGGCAATACATGGGAGGAAGTATATTTCAATTTTTTAAAAAATGTAAATTCCACCTCAAGTAATTTTGCTTTTTCTTCAAACAATGAATTCGGATATTGTATTTTAGGAAAATGTTTAGTTAGAACTCCTTATACCGGTGAATTTGACGATTGCAGCAATTATGATGGCATAAATTTAATAAAAATTTCAGATTCGGTTCCGGTACTCAATCAACAAGGAAATGAATTACAAGTATATTCTTATTCGAAAATGATGGACAGAGTAGAACTTATTAGTATAAATGGCGTAAAAATAATGCAAAAAACTGAACGCGCAAAGATGCTTAACATTAATGTAAGTAATCTTCCGAAAGGAATTTATCTTGTTAATATCTTGTTTTCCGATAAAACAAGATATTTCGATAAACTGATAAAAAATTAATAACATGAAAACAAAATTATATTTTATTGCGATATTCCTTTTTGCAGGAATATACGCAATACAAGCTCAGATAAAGGGAGAGGTAAAGTTCGATAGGAAAGAAATCAAGGTCGTGAAAGAAGACGGTTTTGACAGGTTTTTCAGTACTGAGAATTTCTATATTGAAGAACCGGGTAGTCCGGCATTGCCGGTTTTGCTAAAATCATACCTGATTCCGGTAGATGCCGATAATGTGACTGTCAACATACAAAATCTCAGCAAACAAAAGGAAGCAGGTCAATTTATTGTTTATCCGGCACAACCTCCTGTTTCTGTCGGCGCTATAAATTCAGTATTTATTCCTCCTAATCGGAAAATATACGACTCGGAAACGCTTTTTCCGAATAAATCAGCGGAAATCTTTTCAGATGAGTTTTATTTGGGTTATCGTATAGTAACCGTGCGCTTATATCCTATTGAATATAATCCCAAAGCAAAAGAATTGTATGTCTGCGATTTCAATTTTACGATTGATTATTCCGTAAATACGAAGAAAGCTGTGAATAATGAATTGATTATGCAAGCTCAAAGTTTATATCGCTATGAGTTGAATAAGAAAAACGTTAAATTTCGGGTGGAAAATCCGGACGCCGTTGACAGCTACGACACAAAAGTTCAAAAAGTGATACAAGGAAATACAATTGTATATGATTTTTCCGTGAATTCGAATGAAACGACCGGTTTATTACGTTCCCAAACTGTTTCGGTTGTAAATGAACGCATACCCGAATACATTATTATTACAAATAATGCATTGAAATCGTCTTTTCAAGCTTTGGCCGATTGGAAGACAAAGAAGGGAATTTTTACCGTTATCGTAACTACCGAAGAAATTAGCGCTAATTATTCCGGCAGCGATTTACAGGAGAAAATCAGAAATTATCTCATTGATGCTAAGCGAAAATGGGGAGCAGGTTTATTTGTCCTTTTGGGTGGCGATATCAATATCATACCTGCAAGAATGATTAAAGGTTCAGCAGATGCATTATCTTATCCTGCGGATAGATATTACTATACTTCAGATCCATGGAGCATATATCAAGGCAATATTTTTAGTAATAGCATTTCGGCATTATCAATAATAAACATTCTCGGCAGGATTCCGGTAAGTAATGCTCAAGAAGGAACCGTTTATACAAACAAAATAATAGCGTACGAAAAAGCGAATGGTTTGGGTGATTTGAATTATTTAAAAAACAACTTATATGCAGATGCTTACATACAGGTTAACGATAACGGTACTTTGAGTGATTTTGCCATAACTAATATAAAGGGGTATGTTAAAGATTATGTGCCTTCATGGATTAACAATAAATACATTTGTGATAATGCCAATTGTTCTGGAAGTGTCACCCGTTATTCTACGATGAGTTCTGATTGTACAAGTGGACATTCAAATGGTGATATAGAATTGAATCGCGATAATTTTTTATCCTGTTTAAATACCGGAGCAAGTTTAGGGGTCGGGAAATTTCATTTTATTTATCAAATGGAGCATGGCAGCGCTGTTGGAGCCGGTACTTCCGGAAAAGATAAAGGACAAAGTATTAACAGAAGTGATCTGGATAATTTAACGAATGGGACCTCTTATCAGATATGGCTGTCAAGTCTTTGTAATACTGCTAATTTCGCTTATGATTGCTTTGGAAAACACTATATAATGAAGCAGAACGGAGGCGGCGTCGCTTATATCGGAAATACTGATGTCGGAAATTCAGATGAGCATGATCAACTTCAATATTTTTTAGATGCTCTTTATACAACAACCAATCATCCGAGCTTAGGCCGATATGACGTGGGAAGCGCTTTTCAAAATATTTTACGTAAAAATTATATAAATGATTGGCGCCTCCATCTTCTCGGTGACCCCGAAATGCAAGTATGGACAAATGTTCCCCAAACAATGACCGTAACCACATCCCCTTCGTCACTTCAAGTCGGACAAAATTCGATTAATGTAACGGTATCGAATTTGAGTCTCCTGACAGGAGAAAGCGCTTTGATTTGTGTGCAAAAAGGAACGGAAGTATATGAAACGAAAAAAATCGGCGCCAATGGAACTTATACGATTCCCTGTACGATAGGTACATCGGGAACAGTGAATGTAACCGTGACTGCTCATAATTATTTCCCTGTGGAAAAAACCGTGTCGGTCGCAACAAATACGGCTCCGATTCCGATTATCTCATCGGTTAACTTTATTGATAACGGAACAAACGGCAGCATTGGAAACAGCAACGGACAAAATGATGCGGGCGAAACCATTCGTCTGCAAGTTGCATTGAAAAACAACGGAGGCGGTACCGCAAATAACCTCACGGCAACACTGAGTAAAACTTCAAGCTATATCACTATATTGAACAATTCATTCGCCGTAGGCTCCATTGCGGCCAACGGTACCGCGACTGCCGAGTTTCTTTATAAAATAGATAAAGACACTCCGGAGATGTTATCCAACACGTCCAATGCCGTTCAGTTCAAATTAGATATAAAAGATGCGTCCAATACCGTTTGGACGCGTACCTTCAATATTGACGTCTTTGCATCCGATTTGCAACAACGGAATAAAATCATAACTGCTACTGCAAGTCCGGTACAATTCAACATAGAATTGCAGAATATAGGACAAGCGCCGGCAACAGGTTTAACGGCAACTTTGAAAGCCAACAATGCGGTTTCTGTCTCCCGCTCTTATCCGACCATCGGAAAGCTTGAGACCAAAACAGCTACCTCCGCATTTCAATTCACGATACCTTCGGGATACACTTACCAAAATACACCTCTAAGGTTAGAGGTAACCAATGCTTACGGGAAAACATGGGCTTTCGACTTTACCTTAGCTAAACCGGCTAATATCAGCGGGTTGGATTTTATTAGCGGCGTGAATAATATTACATTGACTTGGAACGCATTAGCGGGTGCGACCGGATATAATATTTATCGTTGCAATGCAGGCGCTAACGATGTGGAGTCCGGCAGTTACACAAAATTGAATACCACTCCTGTTTCTCTTCGGTATTTTGACGATCAGAGTAATTTACCGGCACTTACCAAATATTTTTATAAAGCGGCTGCAGTATCTTCTACCGGAGCTGTTTGACATAGATAATAATATCACTACTTATAGCGGTTTCGCAAAATTTGACGCTTCCATACAAGCTCCGGTAGCTATCGGAGATTTGTATGCTACAGGCGAAAAACAGATTGTATCGGTTAGCCGTGAAATGAGCAATGCTCGTAATGGTTATATAACATGCCATATAGCAGAAGACAAAAATGGAGACCGGTTACCGGATATGTTGTGGCAAAAACCGACTGTTCAAACATTTTTGAAAGGAGCCGTTATTGCCAATGCAGATAACAGCAGCGACGGATCTATGGAAATTGTCTTGAAACCCGATGCAAACAGTAGCAATCCTCAAATTCAAGTACTTGATAATAACGGAAACACCTTATACAGTTTCGGGAATGAAAATAATTATACGACAATCGCTGTTGCAGATCTGGACGGAGACGGAGATAAAGAAATCATTGCCGGTTATTCTACGGGAGTTTATATTTGGCATCACAACGGGACGCCTTATTCCGCTAATCCTGTTTTCAGCAAATCCGGTTATGAATTTAAATCATCTCCCGTGATTTGTGATCTGGACGGAGATGGTAAAAAAGAAATAGTGATTGCGGGTTCAAGTACAAGTAGTCCTACCCAAGGTATAGTTTATGCTATTAAACCAAACGGAACATTGTTGTCGGGTTGGGGAACCACACAAACGTTTACAAGAGCAACCGGCACTCTTTCTCAAGAAATATCTGTCGGCAATTTGTATAATGACGGCAATTTATATGTTATCGCCGCCGGGGCCGGAGTCGTATATGTATGGAATAAATCTGGTAGCTTAGCATCTTCAACAACCCTTTCGGGAGTTTCCGGGAGTTTAAATACGCCTATTCTGGCAGACGTAGATGGAGACAATCAAGCTGAAATTTTAGTCGCTTCTCAAAGTGAAGGTAAACTTTACGGTATAAAACCCAACGGCGCCGCCGTTCTCGGATTTCCTCTTCGAGCGGATCAGAATTTTGAGCGAATGACACCTTGTGTGATTGATTTGGATAATGATGGAAAGAATGAAGTAATCGCAGCTACCGGAAACAAAGTTTACGTTTGGAAAACCAACGGCAATCCGAATCGTATCGAATGGGGATCCGAAAGACATGACCCTCAAAATACGGGAGAATACTTCAAGACATGCGCAAAAACCTTCATCAAAACAAATACCGTTTGGAGTACAAATCAAAGTCTCTGTAATGATCTTATAATAGAATCCGGCACGCTTACGTTGAATTCAACCTGTACGCTTACAATGAGCGGTTCTTCAATGATTATTATCAGACCCGGAGCTAATCTTGCGGTTGATGGGGGAAAAATAATAAATGCCAATATTAAAGCATTACCCGGAAGCTCTGTAACATTAAAAAACAGCGCTTCCATAAAACTTACGCCTAAAGGTAAGCTTAACATTTGTTCGGGCGCTGTTTTCAATAGTCCGCAATCCAAATTTGAAATTACAAAATAACCGATTATTTTTGAAGTTTTTGCAAACAAAATTGAGAGACAGGAATGGAATAATTCCCGTTCCCGTCTCTTAAACTCGAATCACTCGCATCTCGCAATTCACACAATCGAACTGCAGTTGCAGCCGGTTTTTCCCGGAGAGAAGATACAGCGGTTCTTTGAAATCCGAGGAGGTCTTTTTATCTTTTTTACAATATCCCATTGGGTAGAGGATGCAATATTTGGTAAACATCAGCGGAACATCTTCCGGCATTTGGTTCTCAAAGGCGGGAGCAATTTGTTTCACTCCGCACCGAAAATAAAAAGCTTCTGCATTTTTATTCGCAACATTACCCAAATAGGTTAAAGCCGATTGAGGATAAACCGGAAAAACGGTCGGCGCTACCCTTTTGGCTTGCAGGTAATTGATTTTACGCGCCGACAGTAAACAATCAATGGTTCGCCGTTTCAAATCGCTTAAAACCGAAGAGGGTATGAACTGATTTTCGGTCAAAGAAATTGTTAACCGACTTAATTCAAAAGACGTATTGCCTAATTTGGATAACTGCTCCCAGTAATTCGCCTGTTGGTCTTTTTGAGCCGTCTCCTTGACGAAAGGGAGAGCAACGGTTGCCTGGCAAAAATCTTCGTCTGCGGCTGTCAAGCTGAATCCGAAAGCGTTTTCCGCTAATTCAAATTCGATTTCGATTTTTCTTTCCGCCGATTTTTTGGAAAGCGTTTTCTCAAATTCATGATCGTAATTCCGGTAAAGCGTTGTTCCGGGTAGGAGAGACGGCATCTCTGCCGGAAAAATTTTTCCGACCTCCGCTCTATTGACCCGAAATCCTTGCATTTCTTTTTGTCCGTTGATAAAACAAAGACCGTCGCCGTTATGAACCGTTTTTTGTCCGGAAACGGTAAAATAATTTCGATTCAAATCCTTCACATTTCCTATCGGTTCGCCGAACGATTTGGGCGTTTCGGGCGATGCAATCGCTTGATTTCTTCCGTTCAGAAAATACGTGGTAAATCCCCGATTAAAACTTTTCGCCGGATCGGGAACAAAAAAAGGAATCGTGCGTCCCGAAGAAGCCCGAATGTATTCCGGTCTCTTCGAGAAGATTTCATCCAATCGTTGCCGGTAATACGCCGTGATATTTTTCACATAACCGGTCTCTTTTAAACGACCTTCGATTTTCAACGAAGTAACGCCCGCATCAAGCAAATCCTCCAAATGTTTCGACAAATTCAAATCTTTCAATGACAATAAATGCTTGTTTTGAGCTATAATCTTTCCCGAAGCGTCTTGCAGAGTGTAAGGTAAACGACAGAATTGCGCGCATTCGCCACGGTTGGCGCTTCTTCCGGCGAGCGCTTGGCTGATATAGCATTGTCCGCTGTAAGAAACGCATAACGCTCCATGTACAAACACCTCCAGCTGAAGATGAGTTTGTTCGGCAAGCGCTTTGATTTCGGATAATGAAAGCTCGCGAGCCAAAACAGCGCGGGAAAACCCGGCTTCTTCAAAGAAACGGACTTTCTCGATACTTCGATTATCGCATTGCGTACTTGCATGTAACGGAACAGGAGGAATCGGCAAATTTAAAATCCCCAAGTCTTGGATAATTAAGGCATCCACTCTCATGGTATATAATTCGCGAATGAATTTTTCCGCAATCGGAAATTCGGAATCGTAAATAAGCGTATTAAGTGCTACATAGACCTTTGCCCAATAGGTATGAGCATATTCGATTAATTGCCCGATGTCTTCCAACGAGTTTCCCGCACTTGCACGGGCGCTGAATTGCGGAGCGCCGATATAAACCGCGTCGGCGCCATGATTGATGGCTTCTATTCCCGTTTCCAAATTTTTAGCGGGAGCCAACAGCTCGATTCTTCTCGCCGTTTTCATACGTTATACATGGATATCACCCAAGGCTTCAATTTCTTCCGGATGGTAAGGCGTTGATTGGTAAATATAATAATTCAACCAGTTCTTAAACATCAAATGGCCGTGGGCGCGCCATCGTACTTTAATTTCTTTTTGCGGATCATTATCGGTATAGTAATTAGCCGGAATATTGATAGGCAATTGCTTACTCAAATCACGCAGGTATTCTCTATGCAGCGTATCGGGAGCATATTCGGAATGTCCGGTAATGAAAATCTCGCGTCCGCCCCGCGACATAACAATATATACGCCCGCTTCGGTTGATTCGGCAAGGATGCTCAAAGCGGGAACTTTCAAAATATCGTCCTTGCGTATCTCGGTATGCCGGCTGTGCGGAACATAAAACTCATCGTCGAATCCGCGAAAAAGCGCAACATTCGGATTATTGGCCGTATGTTTAAATACGCCGAATTTTTTCGCACGCAAAGGATATTTGGGAATCCCGTAAAAATGATACAATCCGGCCTGTGCCGCCCAACAAATATACAGAGTAGAAGTAACATGCCGAGACGCCCAATCCATGATTTCAACCAACTCATTCCAATAATTGACTTCTTCAAAGTCAAGTAATTCCACGGGAGCGCCCGTAATAATCAGCCCATCGTAATTTGACTTACGAATATCGTTGAAATTTTTATAAAACGTAGCCAAATGTTCTTGAGATGTATTCTTACTGTCGTGCGATTGCATTTTCAGCAAATCAATTTCAACTTGCAGCGGGCTGTTGGAAAGCAAGCGTACAAAATCCGTTTCGGTAACAATTTTTACGGGCATGAGATTCAAGAGCGCCACTTTCAACGGGCGAATATCTTGCGTAGAAGCGCGTAAATCGTCCATCACAAAGATATTTTCCTTCTTCAACGCTTCGACAGCCGGTAAATTATGAGGTATATTTAATGGCATAATAAATAGGAAATCACAAATTTGATTGCAAAAGTAAGGCTTTTTGCCGGGGTTTCAAAACTTACGGCAAGAAATACATCGAATCCGACCTCAAACAACAGATGGAATTTGCCATACGTTTATCGGTCTGTATATAAATCTTTCAAGAAAATATTATAAAATAGAAAATCATGTATCTTTGTGTGTATTTAAGAGTTGTGTGCAACCCTGCCGAACCTTAGTGCGAACGTCAACAGACAAAATACAGAAATACCATCGAAATATTTTTTACTGAAAAATTTTGTCAGTTGAAAATTTTTATCTAATTTTAGACAAAATTTTGTCAATACAATAAAATGTCAAAAATGAGTATAACAACATTCGGTGAAACCGTAAAACAACTGAGATTAAAGAAAAAATTGCCTCAGAGGAAAGTTGCTGCGTTATTGGATATTGACACATCAGTTTTATCTAAATATGAAAGGAATATCAGAAAACCTCCCAAAGAACTGATAGAAAACTTTGCAAAAATTTTCAATGTTGATAGTAAAATTCTGTTCTTTGAAGCAACAACGGATAAATTTGCTTATCAATTTGTTGAAGAAAATCTTGACAGTATTGCTTTACGAGTAGCAAAAAACAAAGCAGCATATATTAAGTCCAAACGTAAAACATCAAAAAACTATAAATAGTATGGCAAAGTCATTTTCACAAGCAAAAGCAGAGTTTGATACGAAATATTCGAATTCTATCGAATTTGATATTTTTTTGCCAGAACATTTGACTGTTGCGAAGAAAACAGGATTAAAGAAAAAAAACGGAAGTAATAATGAACAATATTACAAATGGCAGCTTTTTTATTCTTTGGTTTATTCGGGAATGTATTCAAAAGACTACATTGGGACGGAAGTTTATTTCCCTAAAGGCAACAAAAATTCTGTGCCGATAAAATTTGACGGAGCGATTTTTGATGATGCAAATTGGTTTGAACATTACAAAGAGTTTCACACAAACAAAAGCCAAGAGGCACTTGATTGGTTACGAAAGCATATAATTGCTGTAATAGAAATCAAAAAAGAAAACAGCAAAGATGTTGAAACCGTTTGGAATCAGCAATTAAAGTCAGCGTTAAAGGAATCAGAAAATGATTTTTGTCTTGGTATTTTGTATGACGCAGGAAGGCTTTATCTTTTCAAAAAACAAGGAGGTAAATTTTTACGACTAAATGAAGGATACAATACAAAAAAAGAAGAAAGCCAAACCAAAGACTTACAACTTCATCTAACGGATGTTTACAGTGATATTCCAGATTTTGATAAATTACTAAACAAAATAGATCATCCAAAAATTGACCGCAGTAAAAGGACCTATTGACGATTTAGAGGTAATTAGTGGCGTTTATAGCACTCAACTAACTGACGGTATTTCTTCGATTTTGCGCACGATGGATAGAGTAAGTTTAATGAATCAAAGAGGATATGAAATTCTTATTCAAATGATTGCTCTTAAAATTTTTGACGAAAAGAAAAATGAATGGTTAAAATATTTTATTCAACCAGATGAAAATACAGATGTAGAAAAACTACAGTTTTATATAGAGCCTAATGAGCGAGATTATAGAACATTAAACGATAGTAACGTTATTAATTTTACAAAAAGAATCGCCAATTTAAGAGAACAGGCAGAAACTACTTATAAAGAAATTTTGAGTGAAACTTTAATGGATTTACGAGATGAGGCACAAGTTAGAGTAATTGCCTCTGTTGTGAATAGTTTGCAAGACTTCTCTTTTACAAAATCCAGCAAAAGTGATTTGTGGCAAATTATTTTTTATCAATTTGCTAATGCCTTTACAAAAACTCAAAAAGCACAATTTTTAACACCAATACCACTAATTGAATTTATTGTAGATATTGTAAATCCAAAAGACGGAGAAACAGTAATTGACCCAACAAGTGGAAGTGGCGATTTTCTTTCTGTTTCCTATGTGAAATCAGATAGTGAAATGAATGATAAAAACATTTTCGGGGTTGACAATGACAATCAAATGGTAATATTGGCTCAATTGAATATGTTATTAAATGGAGACGGACGGTCAACTTTAAAATTCCAATCAGGTTCAGGCTCTATTTCTCATAAATTTAATACAAATAACGAATTATGTTCTCTAATTCCAGAGATGCACAAAAGTGGTAATTGGGAAAAAACAAATGATTATACCAAACTTAAAAAGTTTGATATTGTCTTGACAAATCCGCCATTTGGCGAAGATAGGGCATTTGAGCCAAAAGACACGAAAGAAAAAGAACTTATTGAGTGTTACGAATTATGGAATTTATACGGTGGACGAAAAATTGATTTAGGTATTGTTTTCTTGGAGAATGCTTATCGTATTTTAAAAGAAAACGGACGAATGGAAATTGTTTTGTCTAACTCAATAGCATCAATAGACACACACAAACAAGCAAGAAAGTGGTTAATGGAAAAAATGAGAATTGTTGCCATTTTCGATTTGCCCGCAAATGTATTTGGAGAAACAGGAGTAAATACTACTGTTATAGTCGCTTATAAACCTAAAAAAAAAGAATTAGCAAAACTTAAAGAACAAAATTACCAAGTCTTTTTTAGGGGAATTGACAAAGTTGGTTATGAAGTAAAAACAAGCAAACGTGTAAAATTTTTCTCGCCAATATATAAAGTTGATTATGAAACATTTGAAACAGTTATAAACGAAGAAGGGGGTAGAGTCTTAGATGAAGAATTTACGGAAACAATCCAACATTTCAAAGAATGGTGTGAAGGACAAGAAGAAGTACTTAAAGACTTATTCATAAAAAAGAAATAAAATGAACAGTAGTTATATAAGAACACCAGAATCAATCTCTATAAAAAGTATTGAGGAAAAAGGTTTTACTTTATCTTCTTCGCAATATATGGATTTGATTATGCCCAACAAAAACTATAAACTTGTTGGAGATTTCTTATCTCGTCCATTAAAAAGAAGTGATTTGGGCGTGGAAGTTGGCAGCCTTAATTATATTAGGCAATCGCCGCTTTATTTTTTAAGAACAAAAGCACTTCAATCATATTCATTTTTACCCGAGATTACTTCTGAATCAGCATTGCCTGTAATGCCAAGCGTGTTCGTAAAACAAAATTTTAAAGAAGGAGATTTGCTGATTTCAAAAGATAGCAATATTGGAGAAATTGTCATTTTAGAAAAGGATTATCCCAACTTTATGACTTCAAGTGCCATTTACAAATTACCTATAAATGAGTATAAATATTACTTACTTGCTTTCATCAAGCATCAAATATTTAGAGAACAATTAGATTTTATGGTTCCGAAAGGAGCAACAATCCGACACGCAAAAACAATGTTTTTGGATTGTAAAATTCCAATTCCAAACAAGGATGCAGCAGAAACAATTAAGTTTGTTGAGGTGCTTACACAAGCAATTATTGACAAAGAAAAATTGATTAAAGAAAAGCATCAAACAATATTCGATATTATTGATAACGAATTAAAAAACAATCAAAAAGAAAAATCATTTTCAATGGATTTTCCGACAATAAACGAAATTGATTCTATTGGAAGACTTGATACAGGATTATATAATGAAAATTTTAAGAGGTTAAATTTTTTAGTCAAAAATTATAAATATGGAAGTATTGACCTCATATCAAGAGGATTTAATTGGGAAAGAGGAACATCATTGGAGAAAAATTTTATCCGAACAAGAATTGATAGTGACACTTATGTCAAAGGATTTTACGAATTAGTTTTACCCACAAATATTAGTCAATATGGATTTGTAGAGAAAACCACATATATTGGAACACCGTCAAAACTAAAAACAATATCTCAGGGAGATATAATTTTTGGCGGAGAAGGATTTGGAAAAGGAAGAACTTATGTTGTTATTGAAGACACTAATAATGTGGCTACCAATTATCACGCTATCCGAATAATTAACAAAAATAACGATTTAACAGAAAGTATTTTTATAAGATGTTTTCTTGCTTATCGGAGAGAAAAAGGAATGATAGACTATATTGGAGTGGGTGGTTCAGGAGGACATTGTGCTCCTTCGTATTTTCATTTAATTGAAACTCCACTTTTTCCAAAAGAGCGACAAAAAAATGTTGCAAAACTATATCATAATGAAAAAGCAGTATATCTTACAAAAAGTTGGAATTTGGATAACTTCCTACTCAATGATAACGAGTTTAATAAAATTGCAGGTATTTACGAACTTGACAAAACTGCAAAACAATTAAAAACAAAATTAAATTTAGCAATTGACAATATTGTGAATGACAAATCTGTAGAAATTGATTTTGCTTAAACTCAATTTGACAACACAAAAAACGAACAGAAAGTATTGGTACAAAGGGCAACACACAACGAGTGGTTTGGTGCAAGAGGGGCGTAACTCGTCCGAAAAGCAGTGTGTATTTTCAAGTTTTGCATCTCGTATCAAGTGTAGTGAAAGCCCTGCCTTCGCCAAGTCGTCACCACATTACAGGCAATGATAAGTAAGAGAAAGTACATACAGAGTGACAACAAGAAAATAGACTTGAATAGTAAGTATGTGATAATTTAAACAAATAAATATGAGCGACGATAGTAAGCCAATTCACGAGTTTGACTTGATTTGGTTAGAAGGAACGATTTATAATATCGGTTTTGAGCGCGAACTGAATGAATGGTGAAAATTTCTGAAGCAGGGAGGTTATATTGCAGTTTCTAAAGCATCGTGGTTTACCGAAAAACGTCCTCGAAGTTTACGAATTTTAGCAGAACGTCTATCCCGGAATGGACACAATTCCCAATAATGTCACCCGGATGCAAAAAGCAGGATATATTCCTGTCGCGACGTTTATTCTGCTTGAAAATTGGTGGGCGGAATATTTTTATACTCCGTTAATTCTTGTCAAGAATTAATTGTACCTTTGTTCTCGAAATGCGTGACAAATTTATGTTGAAAATGTTATGAGATAAATGGGAAATTGTGTATGGAGCCAATTCATAATGTGTGCAACCGAGGACAATAACATCTTGAAACGGTAACGTGGTATAGAAATAGCAATACTAAAAATACAGTCATGAAAAAAACGCTTCTTATCTTAGGAACAAGCGTGCTACTTATAAACAGTTACGGACAAGCAGTTGTAAACGGGACAACAGAAACAGAGATACTTGTTCCGCTCCAACAGCCAATACCGAAAGACGATGGTTTAGAATTACTGGTTCCTCAAAAAACGATGTCATCAAGAACAATTACTATTGAAGTGATAGATACAGTCTCTGTAAACGCTGATATTTTTTACTATTCGCCCCGTATGGAAAATAAAACGTATCCGTTTTGGGAAGAATTGGGACAGCGAGATAATTATATTGGAACAACGGACTATAACAATCAATGTAAGATTATAATTCCCGATACTTGTGAACAGGGTACAAAAATAATGGTTCGTACAATAGGATACGAACCATTAGACATAAATATAAATTGTATTCAAAACGAAAGTTCTATTTCTGTTCGATTAACGCCCCAAATTTATAATTGTACGATCATGTTGGAAAAAGTAGAGTACCCGTTTAATTGGCGAGGAAATTTTATAAAACCCATAATCACAGATGAAATTAAACCTCAAACACAATCTTATTATGCTGACTGTTCTCCGATATACTATAAAAATGGGAATCGCGCCTACAATGGATGTGTTTTTACTATTTTTTATTATTATCCTAAACTTTGGATCGTACATATTGACGATTATAGTTTAAAAGAAATGTATAAGGAGCTAAAAAAGGGGAAAAATTGCAATGTTTTACTTTATGTAAACAGGTCGGGAATGGTTGATACGGTCAAAGTAGAAGGATTTTCAAATAAAAAAAAACTGTATTATATTCAGCAAAATATGCAAAATTCAAAATGGAGATTTGATCCGTATAATCCGTATAGAACAAGCAACAATTTTCAATATTGCGTGCATTTTGTATCACATTGGTAACGATATATTCTTAAAATTACTATTCAGTTCTGTAAAGCCGCTGATTTAAGAATCTTGAAATCGTCTTCAATCTGTCGGAGAATTTCGTCTCTGTTCGATGATTCAATCAAACGGGGTTTCCCGTAAATCAAAGACGATTCGTAGGGAAGAAGCAGGTTTTCGCCTTTGGGTAAAGCTTTCCCCATGCCCGTCAGATGAGCGGGAACATATTTGACCTGCGGGCATAAAGATAAAAGGAAGGCAATCCCCGGTTTCAACGCTTGCTCTTCTTCGGGGTTTCCGCGTGAACCTTCCGGATATATAATTAAGGAATATCCTTCATCCAACGCTTTTTTCATTTGCCGGATTGCGGTTAAGCCTTCCGAACGGGGAATCAACAGGGCGTTGATAAAATAGCTGCTCATTTTCGCTTTGAACGGCGTATCGCCGAAATAATCCGCAGCGGCAACCGGTTTTACTTTCGGAAGAATCCGAGCGGGAATGGAAGCCAATAAAGTAATGGTATCTAAATGGCTATTGTGGTTGGCAATAATAATAAATTGCTTTTCATCCGACAAAAAAGAAGCTTTTTCCCACTTTACGCCGATGATCCATCGTAATATCCAACGCATTAAAAAGCTGTAAGTGAAACGTAAAATAAACGGTTTTAATAGCATAAGTAATAGATTAAATGGAAGAATGTAGGCGCCGTATAGGCTAATGAATCAATTCGGTCGAGTATTCCGCCGTGTCCCGGTATTGAATTGCCGGTATCTTTTACGCCGATATCCCGCTTAATCGCCGACATTACAATATCCCCTATAAAACCGGCATTAGCAACCAAAAAACTCACTATAATAACCTGCGGAGCGTTCATCGGCGTCAGAAAAGCTAAAAAATAACCGATAATTGTCGTAGAAATAATTCCTCCGATAAAACCTTCCCAAGTTTTATTCGGGCTGATTTTAGGAATAATTTTATGTTTCCCAAGCAGTTTTCCCCAAGTAAACTGCATCACATCATTGATTTCCGTCAGAAAAACCACAAAAAGTAACAATCCCCGTCCTCCGGCTTTGAATCCTTCTATATCGGGAAGCGAAAGTAAATAAGCCAAATGACTGATACCAAAAACGGTCAACATGAGTATCCATTGTAATGTAGCCATAGATTTAACAATCCCCACGGTATCGCCCCTTAAAACCAATCGCAAAGGTAAAAGGAGAAACGTAACTACCGGGATAAAAATAATGAAAGCGCCATACCATCCGGCGTAAGCCAGAAGGTATTGAACGGGAATAGATAAAAGCGCCCAGAAAATGGCTTGCCGGTCGGATTGCCGAAAGCCGAGAATGGAATAAAGCTCTCTGAAAGCAAGAAACGACAGGAAGGCAATGGCAACATAAGATATTTTAGTACTGAAAATGGTAGTCACAACAAACAGTAATGCCATAATCCACCACGACTTCGTTCGTGTTTTCAGTTCGTTGAGATTTGCATCCGGCTTTATTTTCCCGATAATAAAAAACAGGACAGAGGCAAGCGTCAGAAGTCCGAAAATCACAAAAACAATAATCATCACTTCTTTTTCTTCCAAAATTTTGGCATGAAAGAGCCAATCAAAATCAGATTTCATAAATTAATCATTTTTTTAATTCGAGTCATTGTACTTATGATGAGTAAAAGTATAAGAAATATAAATATATAAACGGAATACGGACGGAATCCCACATGAAAGAAGCACAAAAGTCCGTATATTCCCATCACAAAAGCCCGATCGCTTTTTCCCATCGGCCCTTCGTAACGGCGTTGACCGGAAACCGCTTTTCCCAATATACCGGCAAATTCGTTGATTATACTCAAACAAATAAAAGCGACCGCCCAATAAAGAGCTGCATTTTCAAATCGAATCAAGGGAAAATAAATAAAACAATCGGAAATTACATCGCCTAATTCGTTCAATACTTCACCTTGCTTGCTTTGTTGATGATAGGTTCGCGCCATCATTCCATCCAAAGCATTCAGCGCCATTCGTAGGAATAAACCGATAGGTAAAGCCAAGAAAAAGACGGGATAATCGCCGGCAAACCAAAACAGTATGCCGATTACAAGCGATAACAGTAAGGAGATTCCCGTAATCTGATTGGCAGTAAATCCGGCTTTATGCAAAACAGGTAAAACGGGCTGCAACAGTTTCTGAAATTCGGGTTTGATGTTGTAAATTGAAATCATATTGTGTTATTTATTCATTACTTGTTAATTTACTCCCCCTGCAAAATACGCTCAACGGCAATTTCCGACCGGCTTGATCGGGTAAATATAATTCACCGGAATCAATTTTTGTAATGTCGGGTAAATAATCGTTCATTATATTTTCGGCAATCAACGAAGAAAATCCCATAGAATATAAGTTAAGTACACAAAAAAAACCGGTTTTGTCAACAATTTTACCGCATGCATCCATTAATTCGGCAATATGGTCTTCCAAAATCCATTTTTCGCCTTCGGGACCGCGACCGTAAGCCGGAGGGTCCAATACGATTCCTTGATAACGCTTTCCCCGCTTGACTTCCCGTTTGACAAATTTCAGCGCATCCTCGCATACCCAACGGATATTGTTCAATCTGGAAGCTTCCATGTTTTCACGCGACCAATTCAACACTTGTTTGACCGAATCAACATGAACAACATCGGCGCCGGCTGCTTTAGCGGCTAAAGAAGCGCCTCCGGTATATGCAAACAGATTAAGTACAGAGGGTAGGATAGGGAATTGTCGGACGGTATCAAAGATGTAATTCCAGTTTCCCGCTTGTTCGGGGAAAATACCTACATGTTTAAAAGCGGTCAAACCCAAACGAAATCGGAGTTTCATCGTCCGGTAAGAATACGTAATGAACCATTGTTGCGGCATGGAAGAACGGAGTATCCATTCGCCTTTTTCATTTCCTTCCGGGCCGGATTTCCCTTTTTCTTTTCGGAACCAAGCATCCGGTTGCTTCTCCCATTCACTTTCCGGTAAAGCTTTTCGCCATGCCGCTTGCGGTTCTGGGCGGCGTAATCGGTAACGTCCGAACCGTTCGAGCTTTTCGTAATCGCCGGAATCAATCAATTGATAATCCGTCCAATTATCGGGAGATAGCAGTTCCATGGTCTATTTCTTTCCAATAGCCCGTATTCCATACAATACAATATGAAACAGAGCGATTAATATCAAGACGAATGCAAAAGAAGAAGCATTTTCCCAACCCTGTTGCGATTGATGGATAAGGGTAAGCGCGAGAAGGAAAACGGCAATTCCTAATCCGACGATTGATAATAGTCTTACCCCTTTCTTGGCTCCTAATTTACTTCGACGAGAACCGTAAAAAACATAAATATTATGTCCGAAAAGCATCCAGACAACCAAGCGAATCCAAGTATCGAACGGCAAAAAGACCATCATGAACAAGCAAATGCAAATTCCCAAAATTGGAATTACCGGTACTCCCGGCGTTCTAAAAGATCGAGGAGCGTCCGGTTGCGTTTTTCGCATGACTATAATGCTGATGGAGACAATGATAAAAGCAAACAGCGTACCGATGCTGGTCAATTCTCCGGCGATATGCGCCGGAACAAAAAGGGTTAAAATACTGACCAATAACAGGAACAATAAGTTACTCTTAAATGTGCTCCGATATTTGGGATGAACTTCCGAAAACACCTTCGGTAATAAACCGTCGTGACTCATCGAATAAAAAATCCGACTCTGTCCCAGCAGCATGACTAAGATTACTGAAGAATAGCCGGCAAGAATAGCTACAATAATGGCTTTATTCAGCCATGGGAAAGCAGGTTGAATGCTTCCGTCCGGCAAAACGGCGCCCATGTGGTCAACAGCAAGGGCAACGGGAGCAATCCCGTCCCTTCCCCGAAAAACCGAGTAGTTAGCTACGCCGGTTAATACGTGGGCAAAAAGGATGTACAAGATGGTACAAATAAACAGGGAACCCAATATCCCGATCGGCATATTCTTTTTCGGATTCTTAGTTTCCTGTGCAGCGGTACTCACGGCATCGAATCCGAGAAATGCAAAAAAGACAACCGCAGCTGCGCGAATCACTCCGCTGAACCCGAATTCTCCCCAATTTCCCGTATTCTCCGGAACATAAGGAACATAATTTTCGGAACGAATGTATTTCCACCCCAATACAATAAACGTGATAACAACCGCTACTTTCAAAAAGACAACGATTGAATTGACCAGCGATGTGCCTTCTGTTCCGCGAATCAACAGTAAACTCATCAGAATGACAATAAAAGCGGCGGGAAGATTTAACAATCCGCCGTCCCAAGGACCGGCTGTCAGTTCGACCGGCAAATGAATTTGAAAACCTTCGAGTAATTTAACGAAATAACGGCTCCAACTGATACTGACGGTTGCGGAAGAAACCGCATATTCCAAAACCAAATCCCAACCGATTACCCATGCAATAAACTCGCCCAAAGTAGCATACGAATAAGTATAAGCGCTTCCCGCAACGGGAATCATGGAGGCAAATTCGGCGTAACACAAACCGGCAAAACAGCAACCCGAAGCTGCAATTAAAAAAGAGATGGTAATTGCCGGTCCCGCATAACTGCCGGCGGCAAGTCCGGTTATCGAAAACAGTCCGGCGCCGATAATTGCTCCTAATCCCAACGCAATTAATTGGTAAGGCCCCAAGGTTTTTTTTAAGGTATGTTCGCCTTCTTCTTTCGATTCGGAAATAAGCGTATCTAAGGGTTTTCTTTGAAAAATATTCATTATATTATCAAATTGGTATCTTCATTGGGTACAAAGGTAATCAATTATCGAAAAAAAACATAATATTAAATTTTTTGATTATAAGACCGGTGATTTTATTAATTATCTATTCGCTCTCTTGAATAAAATATGAAGAGATAAAAAATAGGATAATAGAATTTTATATTTGCTATACCAAAAGTAACAATAATTAATTTATTGATAAGAAAATTAACCGGAAATTGTTCATAATCGAAATTTTTTTATACTTTTGCAAGTACAAGAGTTTTGTATCGGCTCATTCAAGCCCCGATAATAACTAAAATAAAGCATGGATATGTAAAAAACTTGAATATAACCGGAATATAATAAAAGAAGCGTTAGCTTTTATTCTTGCATTCGAAAACTTAGGAACTTTTCAAAATGTAACGAGAGTAAGTAGTCGGCGCTCACGCCTCACGGCGTAGGCTTACTTGTTTGTTACATAGGTATCCTAAGACCTCGAATGCGAATAAAGTTACAGTCCCACGCTTTTGCATTTAAACCGGTTTTCGGGGACTGAAAGCCGATTATTTTGACTGATGAACCCTTTTGAAAGAATTACTCGCTTAGTTGATATGTATCAGCTTGTTAAACAAAGAAGAACCGGTTCGCCGATTGAATTTGCAAAAAAATTGCGTATAAGCCGAAGTCAACTTTATAACGTGAAAGAAGAATTGGAAGATTACGGGGCGGTTATCAAATACAGCCGCAAACAAAAAACATTCTATTACGAAAATCCGTTCGAACTGACCGAAACCGGTTTTTGGAAGAAAGAAATTGAAGATTTTTTCAAAAAAAATCTTTCCGTCCAAGGATAGTGGACGGGAAAAATCTAATTTTGCATCGTAAAACAGAATTTCTTGCAAGAATGAGGTTTTTCAGAGAGTTTATGTGTAATGTTTTATTTATTTTAATTAATTTTGTGATGAAGAAAATGAATTTTGAACAAATGGAAACAATTAACGGAGGATGGACAAATGAACAACACTTCTGGTGTGCCGTTGGTGGAATAGTTGCCGGTGGTGGCTGGGGTGGCGCTCTTTTGTATGTCGCTTGCCTCGAACTTTTAGCTACAGCTTGATAGAGCAAAGAAGGTGTTCCATAAGGCAATATTCGTTAAAATCCAAGGAACACCTTTTTTATTTTAATGAAAAGGAAAAATAACCATAACATTCATAAATGAAAATCCGTACATTATTTTTATTAAATTGGAAATCATTTGTCCGTAATCCGCTTGTTGAACAAGAAGTTACAATTCGTTTTGTAATAGGTGTTTCCGTAATTTCCCTTTTTTCTTTGTTGTATATTCTCGGATTATTTTTAGGACAATGGGCTACCGTATTATTTTCGGATGAAGCGAGTCCGTTAAAAATATTTGTATATTCCGCTTTATTATTGCTTGCCGTTGATTTTGTCTTGAAATTTCTTTTTAAAAAATGCGATAACAGTCAATATACTAATTTTTTACGTTTTTATAACAGCAGAAAAAGCATTACTATCTATATTGCTCTGATGGAACTTGTTAATTTTTGGAATTATTATTTATTGATTTTTTTCTTTTCGTATTTGAAAAATATTATATATCCGAATTACGGTTTACTAACCGGGATTACCTTACTATTTGCCTTATACTTAACTCAAATACTAATCAGTTATCGGATTCGTAAAATTAAATCAAATCGCGCCGAAATAAAATTCATTTCCGGCTTTTCATTAAACCTGTTTCCCGAAAGCATCCTTTCAAATTATTTGTTACTGAATGTGAAAATGATGATACGGTCACCTCGTCTCAGGCAACAATTATTTGTTTATTTATTATCGGCGGCTGCTTATTTGTATTTTATTCAAAACAAAATGCTTGCCGATTCTTTTTTAATTCAATTGGTTTTTACTTCCTTCTTTTTTGCTTCATTTCCAATGCTTTTTAATCAATTTTTATTTTCGGCGGAAGCATCTTTTTTTGATTATTTGATGATTAGCCCTAACTTTAACAAAATTCTAACCGCAAAATTCATTTTATATCTGCCGATTCAAGTCTTTTCATTCCTCGTATTGTTAATCGTACTCCCTTTTACTTGGGAGGCTTTTATCAAATTAACGGCTATCTTATTTTATAATATAGGAGTAATTACCTTATTATCTTTTTGTTGTATTCTGTTTGCGAATACGAAAATGGACTTGTTCGGTTCTTTTTATAAATTACTTGCCAATACGCAATCGTTGCAGGCATTGATCGTGTTATTTGTTTTTACGCTATCTATCTCCTTGGTTATTCTGATTACTTTGCTGTTTTCTTCTCATGTCGCTATTTGTTTTATGATGATTTCCGGAGGAATATTTATTTTATTTAACCGCTCTTGGTTTAATTATTTATATAAATGTTTCTATCCCAATAAATATGAAAAAATGGAAATTTTTAGAATATAATAAATCAAAAAAAGATGGAAATTGAAATTCAAAATTTGACGAAAATATATAACAAACAGACGGTTTTAGACATTTCTGATTTACAGATTCAAAAAGGGGAATTAGTCGGATTGATTGGTAATAACGGAGCCGGTAAAACTACTTTATTAAGGTTATTAACAGATTTAATAAAAGCTGATTCCGGTATAGTGTTTTCGCGAAATAAAAAAATCAACAAAACGGAGGAATGGAAATTATATACTTCGGCTTATATTGACGCCGGTTTTTTAATCGAATTTCTGACTCCCGACGAATACTTTCACTTCACGGCATCAAACTACAAAATAAGCAAATACGAAGTGGAAACCATACTCGGCCGTTTCTCGGATTTTATGAACGACGAAATTGCCGGAAAGCAAAAATACATCCGGGATTTCTCAACCGGGAATAAGCAAAAAATCGGAATTATAGGGGCGATAATCAGTAAACCGGAAATTTTGTTTTTGGATGAACCGTTTAATTTCTTAGATCCGAGTTCACAGTATTTTATCAGTAATTATTTATATGAATTAAATAAGCGGTCGGGTACAACCATGATAATATCAAGTCATAATTTAGAATGTATTTTCAATATATCGTCTCGCATTTTATTACTGGAAAAAGGAAAAATTATTAAGGATTCTTCTTCAGTAAACCAAGATTTGAAAGAAGAGTTGGAGAACTATTTTAAATTACAATAAACAACCAATGAATCGTTATTTAAAATTCTCGCCTTTCTATTTTTTCTGTTTGTATAGCATTACATTTATTTTTTTACTTTTTGCGCTAATTATATACTTTTGGATGATGCATTATTCTACAAAAGTTTTGGCGAAACATTGGGTGTTGACCGTATTGCTCAAATAATAGATCAACAGAGATTTTTTGAAAAAATCGGGTATGGAATCGTTCCGCTTGTTCTATTAATAAGAGCATCTTATACAACTATTTGTCTTGCCGTAGGAATTTTTATTACAGAGCAAAATTTAAAATTCGGTCAATGCTTCAATATTGCAATTAAAGCCGATATAATTTTTTTAATCGAATTAATCGTTAAGATAAACTACTTTTCAATATTTGGGGTTAATTCATTACAAGAAGTCAATATACGTCTGTTTTCTCTAATGCAATGGATGGGCGTTAATAATGTGGAACAATGGTTATCATATCCTATGAATATATTAAATATCTTTGAATTAATTTATTGGATTTTGTTGGCTTTATTCTTATCCGGTTATACCCGAAAATCGTTCGGGACTTCTTTGGGTTTTGTTGCTGAAACATACGGAATCGGTTTGTTATTGTGGGTTGTATTTATCATGTATCTTGTTTTAAATTTTTTATAGATGATGAAAAAAATATTGAAATGGATGATTTACGGTATTATTTTCATATTGGTTATTTTATTGGGTATATTCGGTATCAAAAGAATAATGGATAAGAAAACTATTGAAAAAAATATCCGAACGCTTCATGAATTTTGCGCTTTCAGCATTGGAGATAACCGGAAATTTTGTACCGATTCTTTATCCGATAAACCTGTTATCATTTTGTTCATGGACCCTGACTGTGATTTTTGTCAAGAAGAAATAAAACAGATAAAAGAAGATCAAACCCAATTTAAAGATGCTTCTATCTTATTGGTTACTTGTGCATCTTTGCAGCATCAGCGGAACCGGCTTAGCGGGAATCGGTTTGTCGGGTCTGTATCAATCTTCCGAAAAACTGCATTTTACACCCCGAAACTTACGAAGTCTTTAAAAACCATACAATCGCCTGTAATTCTCCATATAATCAAAAATCAACGGATGGAACATTATGCTGTTTGTTTCGGATATGAAAACAATTGCTTTATCATCGGAGATCCGGGTGGTGAAGACGGAATCCATATTTCCGGTGGACAGCGCCAATTGATAGCGCTTGCCTGGGCATTGTATCGCCGACCTTCGCTCCTCCTGTTGGATGAACCCACTTCCGCTATGGACGGACAAACGGAACGGTTCGTAATTAATCTGTTGAAAGAAAGAGCGAATCAATTTGCCGTTTTTATGGTAACCCACCGAATATATCTTGCTGACCTATCAACCCGCGTCTATCGTTTGGAAAACGGGACAACCGTTTTACTTTAATATAACAAGATAATGTCATTCTTCTTCATTTTTTTTCCTTAATCGGTTTTTTCATTTATCTTTGCATATAAAATATTTATTATTTATTAAAAAATCAAGTGGAATGAAAAATTTTCCGGTCTTTATGTGCATTTTGGCAATCGGATTTTCTTGTAAGCAAAGTCTGAAAACACAAAATACGGTTGCCGAAACGATTTCGGTTCCAGTTTTTAATGCCGATAGCGCTTATTATTATACGGCAACGCAAGTTTCATTCGGGCCGCGCGTTCTGGGTACGAATGCGCATGAAGCTTGCGGTAATTATTTATCCGACGAATTGAAACGCTTCGGAGCGACCGTTACCCTACAGGAAACAACCGTGCAGCTGCAAGATCAAACGCCTGTCCGGATAAAAAATATTATCGGTTCTTTCCAACCGGAAAATAAATCTCGTATTCTTTTGTTTGCACATTGGGATACAAGACCTTTTGCCGATCATGATCCGAATCCCGATTACCGGATGAAACCGATTGACGGAGCTAATGACGGCGCCGGGGCTTGTGCCGCATTATTGGAAATTGCCCGGCAGGCAGGAATGAATCCGCCGACTGTGGGCGTTGATATTATTTTTTTTGATATGGAAGATTGGGGCTCTCCCAATTTCACGGATAAAACCAATCATTACGGCGATTGGTGCATGGGCTCCGATTATTGGGCGCGTAATCCTCATGTTCCCGATTATACGGCCCGATACGGTATTTTGCTGGATATGGTGAGCGCTCCGGACGCCCAATTTTACAAAGAGATTTATTCGGAACAAAATGCGCCGTCCATTGTGAAAAAAGTTTGGGAGGCTGCACGTGCAACCGGTTACGATTCTTACTTTATAGACAAGAACGGTAGCTCTATCATGGACGATCATGTTTCTGTGATAAGTTACCGAAAAATTCCATGCATTGACATTATTCATTGCAGTCCCAATTCTTCTACGGGTTTCGGTTCGTATTGGCATACGACGGAAGATAATATGAACAATGTAAGTAAAGAAACGTTAACCGCTGTAGGACAAACGATTTTATATGTTTTGTATCACGAAAAATAAGAAGAATGACAACAATTAATGAAATACAAGATCAAATTATTACGGAATTTTCCGTTTTCGATGATTGGATGGATAAATATTCTCTTTTGATTGACATGGGAAATGAACTTCCGCCTTTAGATGTTAAATATAAAACGCAAAACAATCTGATCGAAGGCTGTCAAAGTCGGGTTTGGTTACAAGCCGATTATGTCGAGGGAAAAGTGGAATTTTCAGGCGACAGCGACGCTGTTATTGTGAAAGGAATCGTGTCGCTGCTGATTCGGATTCTTTCCGGTCATACGCCCGAGGAGATTCTCTCCGCTGATTTATATTTTATAGAGGTCATCGGATTAAAAGAGCACCTTTCGCCTACTCGTTCCAATGGTTTGGTTTCCATGCTTAAACAAATGAAAATGTATGCATTGGCTTTCAAAACGAACGAATCGAAATCGTAGAGTCGTTGTATGCGAAAGTTAAAAATTACAGAATTAAAACGACTGAGTCCGGAAGATTTCAAGCAAACAGAAAAGATGCCGGTGATTGTTGTTTTGGATAACGTTCGAAGTTTACATAATGTCGGATCGGTTTTTCGCACATCGGATGCTTTTTTGATAGAAGCGATTTATCTGTGCGGAATTACGGCAACTCCGCCTCATGCCGAAATCCACAAAACCGCTTTAGGCGCTGAAAACACTGTTGAATGGCAGTATTTCGAACATACGCTTGATGCGATTCGGCTGCTTAAACAAAAAGACTATCATATTCTCGCCGTAGAACAAGCTGAAGACAGTATTCCTTTGGATAAATTCCGACCGGAGAATCTTCGGTATGCCGTTGTTTTGGGTAATGAAGTCAAAGGAATAGACCAAACTGTTATGGATTATTGCGATGCTTGCATCGAAATTCCTCAATTCGGTACAAAACATTCGCTCAATGTTTCGGTGGCGGCAGGCATTGTCCTTTGGGAAATTTTCAAAGTACACCCATTTCAACTAACTCAACAATACGTTCCGCAGCTGCATCTTTTCCGTTCGGATCCCAAGTTGATTTAAGACTTGCGCCGAATATTCCGGCAAAGATATTCCAAAATCCAGCCCGGAAAGGACCTAAAAACGCTTTTAGCAAATCGTAGGAACTTTGGTTACATTCTCGATCAACCAACTTAATCAGCAATTTGCCTTGCGACAAACTCATTTTTTTCAGAACAGGCATATATTCGGCATACAAATCTTTCTCCATCCGTTTCAGATGGGCTTCCCGTTCTTTTTTCGTCGGTAAAGTCATGATATATTCATAGGTTTCAATCAATGTGGAATAAATGATTTTTGCATAGGGCAACGTTTTTTTTACATCCCGGATCAATTTTCGATACTTTTCTTCTTCAGCCGGATTTTGAAAAGCTTGCGGCGGATAGACATAAATGTCATTGAGCGTCATCACTTTCAAAGTATCGTTTTGACCGGAAGCAAAATCGGGAATTCCTTGCCTTGAAATGCTTTGCGCCTTCGTTTCCAAGCAACAAACGCTTAGAAACCATCCAAACAAAATTGCCGATAGAAGTCGTGTTTTCATTTTGCAAAAGCCGGTATCATTTACTTAAAGGATGAATAGAAATGCCTTGTATAAAATCGAAATCTTTCTTATTGAAAGTCAGTAATTCCATTTTATGATATATAGCGAAAGCCGCTATCAAACAATCGGCTAATCTTAATATCGGTTGACCTAAACGTTGAACACAATAGCGTTTCATCAATTGCATTGATTTATCAGATATTCTTTCGTTATTTTTTAATAATCCATATACTTCTAATAAGTTAAGCACATATTCTCTTTTTTCGGCAGTAGAACATCCTGTTAAAATTTCTAAAAAAGTAATGTCGCAAATATATGCATTATTTGCATCAAGATTATCCAAGGCGACTTTGGCATCTTCGTTTTTCCTAAACAGTGCAATCAATACCGAAGTATCTACCAAACATTTTTTTCGGCTTGCCATAATTGATCACGATAATTAGTTTCGTCAAATGGAGCATCATCTGCCCAAAAACCATAGCCTTCGGTCAATTTTCCTTTTCGTACAGGGGGGACTATTCCTTTTTCAGAAATTTCCGGGGATTTTTGCTCTTCCATCCATTGATGGAGTTTATGGATTAACTTTTTATCGTTTATTCCTGTTATCCATGAAATAATATCATATTTTAGCCGTACTGTTTGCATGATATTTATAATTAATATTCCTTCACAAAATTACTATTTATCTTTCGTATTTTATCATTTTTTCTTTGATTTTATCCGTAATCATCTCCGGCGTAATTTGTTTCAAACAGGCGTAATCACCGCGGAAGCAAGGTTTGTTTCCGAATATCGAACAAGGGCGGCAAAGCAAATCTGTCTGCACGGCATTCGATTCGTCTTGATTAAATCCGTAAAAACCGGCATAAGGATGCGTAGCGCCCCAGATCGAAATTACCGGCGTATTGACTAAAGAAGCCAAGTGCATATTCGCCGAATCCATGCTCACCATCAAGTCCATTTGGTTCATTAGAGATAGTTCTTCCTGCAAGGACATCCGTCCGGCTGCCGACGACACATTACGGTATTTTTCGGCCCAACATTCCAACAATTTACTTTCTTCTTTACTGCCCCAAAGTACGATTTGCAGATTGGGCAATTCGCTCAACCGACAAACGACTTCTTCCATTTGCTCCAAAGGATAGGTTTTCCCTTTGTGTTTGGCGAAAGGAGCAATCCCGATCCGGATTTGTTCTTTCGTCGGTTTTTCCGGAAATAATCCGGTGAAACACAAGGACGAATCGTAGCCTAACTTTTCAAATACTTTCCGGTAGCGGTCAAGCGATGTTTTCACCGGTTGCCTGATTTTGTGCTTTTGTCGGACAAGTTGTCGCTTTTCTTTCCGGCCTTTGTCAATTACAGCTACCCGACAGCCTCTGAATCGAAAATAGCAATCAATAAGGTAAGAACGAATGACTCCGTGCAAATCGGCTGATTTCACTTCTTTCGTTTGAATAACCGAAGAAAGTTCGCACAACAATCGGATAATTCCTCTTATTCCTTTGTGTTTTCCTTTTGTATATACCGAAAAAACCGTCAGATTCGAAGGCTTATTGACAAACAACGACTGCCAAGCGTCTTTGGTAAGCAACAGGAAATGATCATCGGGGTATTTTTCTGCCACCGAATACAATACGGGGATTGTGATTGCAACGTCTCCCAACGAAGATAACCGAATGACTAAAGTTGTTGTCACGCTTATTTCTTCCCGTATAATACCGGATTCAGATTCGGGTCGTTATACATCTTCATTTGTTTATACACTTTCATGTATTTTTTCCCGGATTCAATATCCGCCAATAATTGATCAATGGCTACGGATAAATCTTGTTGTTGTTCCAGCAGAACGGCTGATTTTTTCCGGCAAGCGTCTCGGTGATCTTCATTAACATCTTCTCGTAAAGTCTCTTGATGCATGTGGTAAATCTTCAATGCAAGGATTGACAGGCGGTCAACAGCCCAAGCCGGACTTTCCGTATTGAGAGTTACCGTTCCGGCATAAACGGTTGATTGATATTTTTCATAAAAATAGCTGTCAATCAGTTCCACTATATCGGTACGCTCTTGATTCGATCGGTCAATCCGTCGTTTGATTTCCAACGCTTTCACCGCATCAATATCCGGATCGCGGATTATATCCTCTAAATGCCATTGTACCGTATCAATCCAATTTTTCAGATAAAGGTAATATTCGATGGATTTTTCCCGATACGGATTTTGAATTTCCGCATCAACGTCGTTTTTTTGATGATAATCCGAAATCGAACGTTCGAAAATGGGATTCGCTAATGTTGTAAACTGCATAATTTTTAATGGTAACGAGTAATGAATAACAGATGACGGGTAAAGTGACTCGTTACTTGTTACTTGTCACTCGTCACTTTACATAAAACCGTACAAATATACAAAATTTTTACAGTCTTTATTGAATAAAACGTAACTTTGCAAGCGCAAATATTTGTAATGTATGAAGATTTTCATTTATTCGGTACTGATAAACGGGCTGTTTTGGTTTTGCTTACCGCTTTCCGCTCAAAACGTTTATACAATTTCATCCGTTCCGAACGATCATTTGAAAAATGCGGCTGACTATGTAACCAATCCCGACGGAATCATTTCGCAAGCCGCCGAAGAAAAAACCAATGCGACGATTGCTTCGATTGAAAACGTTTCAACCGCTGAAATTGCAGTTGTTTTGCTTTCTTCTATCGGTGATGAAGACATTGACGATTTTGCTACGCGTCTTTTTACCCAATGGGGTATAGGGAAAAAGAACGATAACGGTTTGCTTTTTTTATTGGTGTATGACAAGAAAGAAATGGTTTTCAGAACCGGTTACGGATTGGAAGGCGTACTTCCCGATGTGATTTTATCGCGAGTGATTCGCAACGATATATCGCCTTTGATTCGCAACGGAGATTTCGACGGCGGTATCATTGCCGGAATTACCAAGGTTTGCGATTATCTGAAAAATCCGGAAACCATCCGGGAAATCATGCATCAAAAAGAAAATGAACCGTTGCAGGGCGGCCAATTTTTGCGGGTTTATTTGGGAATATCACTTATTATAACCGTTTGCTTCTTTTTTTATTTGTTTTCCAAATTCGGTTCAAAAATAACTAATTATCAAAAATACTTATCGTTGAATAAGAAAAAAGGAGCGGTAATCGCTTTTACCGTTTTTTTCCCGATTCTCATGATTCTTTTTGTTGCGGTTTATTTTTTTGTGATCAAACGACTCCGAACCCAACCGATTACATGCAGCCAATGCGGCAACAAGATGGTACGTATAACCGAACAACCGGCCCTTAATGCTTATCTTACGCCGGCCCAACAAACGGAAGAAAGTATTCGTTCCATTGATTACGACGTTTGGCATTGTGAACAATGCGGTCATACGGAAGCTTTAGCTTTTGATCAAACGTCGAGATATATGGTTTGTCCTTATTGTCAAGCAAAAACGTTTTATTTGGCGCAAGACCGGATTAATAAAGACGCATCTTCTTTTGCGCAAGGACAAGGAGAACACATTTTCTCTTGTATGAATTGTAAAAAAACGCAGTCAGTATTATATACTATTCCACGGATTATTGTCTCGCCACCAAGCAGAAGCAGTTCATGGGGTGGCGGAAGTTTCGGCGGCGGAGGCGGTTCTTGGGGTGGGGGACGCACCGGCGGCGGAGGCGCGCGAGGCGGTTGGTGAAGTCAAAAACACTGACACAAACAGTAAATAAACGGATAGTACGATTATAAAAATTCCCATAATCCGATTCATTATCCATAACCCTCTGAGAGTCATTATTTTTCGTAATTTACCGACGAGAAACGTTATTAAAAACCACCAAGATAAAGCCCCGACTAAAATACCGGCTAATCCGAGCAGGATAGAAAATAATTTTTCTTCAGTGGCAATAAAATTGAAACGAGCAAAAAGGGCAATAAAAAGAAAAATAATCAACGGATTAGATAAGGTCAGAAGAAACGCGGTAAGAGTGTCCTGCGGATAGGAGTTGACATTTTCTTGCGATTCGTGAAGCCACTTGAAAGGATTTGAACGGAATACATAAATGCCGAAAATCAGCAGCAGAGCGCTTCCGATTATTTGTAAATAATATTGTTGGGTTGTGATTAAATCAATGACAAATCCCATCCCGAGGCTGGTAATTCCCGCATAAAGGAGATCGGAAAAGGCGGCGCCTATACCGGAAAAGAAACCGTGCCACTGCCCTTTTTTCAACGTTCGCTGCACACAAAGCAAGCCGACGGGTCCCATGGGAGCGGATACAAGGATTCCGATAAGAAAACCTTTACAAATAATATCAACTATACTGAAAACCACGAAGCAGATGATGAATTGTGAATTATGAATTATAAATTATGAATTATGGATAATGACAAAAAAGTCTGCTCTCCTTAATTCATAATCCATAATTCATCATTCATAATTTTTACAAAGCGTTTATTTCTTTCAATACTTTGTTGGTTGAACGAACGGAGTCCGCGCTTTTTTCGAACAACGCCTTTTCTTCATTATTCAGATCGAGTGTTACGATTTTTTCTACGCCGTTTCGACCGATAATTGCCGGCACGCCAATACAAATATCGCGTTGTCCGTATTCGCCATCCAAGTAAACGCAAGAAGGAATTAACCGTTTGTAGTCATTAATAATGGATGCTACTATATAAGCGCCGGACGCTCCCGGAGCATACCATGCCGAAGTTCCCAACAAACTTGTCAACGTAGCTCCGCCGACCATCGTATCGGCAACCACTTTGTTTAAGCTTTCAGCGCTTAAAAGGCCGGATACGGGAAGACTGTTATACGTAGCCAAACGCTTCAAAGGAATCATTGTCGTATCGCCGTGGCCTCCGATTACCATTCCGTTCACTTGCGCCGGATTTACATTTAACGCTTGGCTTAAATAATATTTAAAGCGTGAACTGTCTAAAATACCGCCCATACCGAAAATACGATTTTTGGGTAAGCCGGTTGCTTTCAGCGCCAAGTAGGTCATCGTATCCATCGGATTGGATATCATGAGGAAAATAGCATGGGGAGAATAGCGTAAGCAAGTACCGACAACACTTTTCACAATGTTTGCGTTAGTCCCGATCAATTCTTCGCGCGTCATACCCGGTTTACGCGGGATGCCGGAGGTGACGATGATTACATCGGAATCGGCGGTTTGGGCATAATCGCCGGTTACTCCTTTGATTTTTGTTTCAAAACCCAAGGTTTGAGTGGTTTGCAACATGTCCATTGCTTTTCCTTCTGCCACTCCTTCTTTTACGTCAAGCATGACGATTTCACTTGCAATTTTGTTAAATGCTAAGACATTAGCACAAGTTGCGCCTACATTTCCGGCGCCTACGATTGTAATTTTTGCCATAAAAAAATAATTTAATGATGTTTAATAAACGGTTAGTTTTATAATATTGCTTTTAATTTTTCTTCCAATAAGTTTTTAGGTGCAGCGCCGACGAGTTTATCGGTCAGTACGCCGTCTTTAAAGAAAAGAATCGTAGGAATACTTCGGATGTTATATTCTCCCGGTATTTCGTTGTTTTCATCTACATTCATTTTACCGACAACAGCTTTGCCCTTGTATTCATCGGCTAATTCTTCAATTACAGGACCGATCATCCGGCAAGGACCGCACCATTCCGCCCAAAAGTCAACCACTACCGCTTTGTTTTTAGCAATCAGTTCATTAAAACTTCCATCTGTAACTTGTAATGCCATAATCTTGTCTTTTAATTGTTAATTAATTGTAAATTTAATGTTGTTTTCTTCCAAAAAATAGATAATTTCTTTATTAATCGTAAATTTTTGATTTCCCGTAAACAAAGAAACCCCTACGTGTTTGTCCATATCTTCGATTCTAAAATATAATGAACTCCCTCCCGGATTATTTTTTACCAAGAAAGATAGATCCGTTATTAATTTATCGTTCAATTCATGCAAAGGTAATTCAAGCGAAATTTTCTCTACCAATGCGTTTTTTACGTCTGACAACGGTTGAATGGAACTGATTTTGAAATCCAAAACGGCTTCCCTGTATTGTCTCGGCTGAAATTTTCCTTTAATAAGCAAACTCAGATTCGGAAGACAATATTTATTATAGTCATAGAAATCGTTCCCGAAAAGCGGAATTTCCGCACTTCCGGAAAAATCTTCCAACTTCAGTACTCCATACGGTTTGCCCGTTTTGGTGCTTCCTTGTTTGCAAGAAGTAACTATTCCGCCGATTATCAAGTCTTTATTTGTAAAATTAGCTTTTGCTTCTTCGAAATCTTTCAGTTTCGGATTACAAATATAATTCAAAATTACGAAATAATCATCCAAAGGATGCGAAGAAAGATAAATTCCGACCAAATCTTTTTCTTTATTTAATCGTTCAATATTGCTCCAAGCTTCTGTTGCCGGTATTTCCGGCGTAGCAATATCAATGGCGTTCAATCCGCCGAACAACGAATGCATGGCCGAATTTTTATCGGTTTGATATTTATTGCCGTAACGGATCAACGTTTCCAGAAAATTTTCTCCTTTGGCATTGGTTGCAAAAAATTGCTCGCGTTTGATTTCCCGAAAAGTATCGAAAGCTCCCGAATAGCAAAGCGCTTCCAAATTCTTTTTATTGCAGGCGGTTAAGTTTACCCGTTCAACAAAATCAAATATATTGGTAAACGGACCGTTTTCATTTCGTTCTTTCACAATTGCTTCTACAGCTGCGGCGCCTACGCCTTTCACGCCTCCCAAACCGAAACGGATGTTTCCCGTTTTATTCACCGTGAAATTCAGTTCCGATTCGTTGACGTCGGGGCCTTTTACGACAATGCCCATCATGCGGCATTCGTCCATAAATTGAGTGATTTCGCCTATATCGTCTTTGTTCCTCGTCAAGTTAGCAGCCATAAATTCGGAAGGATAATGCGCTTTCAAATAGGCTGTATGATAGGCGACAAGCGAATAACAAGTGGCATGGGATTTGTTAAATGCGTATTTGGCAAATTCCGCCCAATCCGTCCAGATTTTCTCTAATTTTTCCGGCGGGCCGAAGCCTTTTTTGGTTGCCCCTTCAATAAATTCGTTATGCAAGGCTTCCATCTTTTTCTTTAATTTTTTCCCCATAGCCTTACGCAATTCGTCGGATTGACCGCGAGTGAATCCGGCCAAATCCCGGCTCAAAAGCATCACTTGTTCTTGATAAACCGTAATTCCGTAAGTTTCTTTCAGACGGGATTCCATTTCCGGAAAATCGTATTCAATTTTCTTGCGTCCGTGTTTCCGATCAATAAAATCCGGAATATACGCCATTGGTCCGGGACGATACAAGGCGTTCATTGCAATCAAATCTTCGAATTTAGTCGGTTTCAATTCGGTTAGGTATTTTCGCATTCCGGCCGATTCAAATTGGAACGTTCCTACGGTTTGACCTTTACTGAATAATTCGTATGTTTTTTCATCATCCAACGGAATTTGGGAAATGTCAATATCTATTCCTTTCGATTTTTTGATATTGGCAATCGCCTCTTTGATAATAGATAAGGTTTTAAGTCCCAAAAAATCCATTTTAATCAAGCCGATGGTTTCGATGATTGACCCTTCGTATTGCGTAACCATTACCTCTTCGTCGCTTCCCTTTTCTTTCGCCGTACTTAACGGGACGTAATTGGTTAAGTCGTCCGCCCCGATAATTACTCCGCAAGCATGTACGCCCACTTGTCGAACAGTGCCTTCCAACATTTGGGCATATTTCAATGTATCGGAAAGATTCCGGTCGCTCGAATATCGCGCTTCATACAATTCCGGAACATATTTGATACAGTTTTCTATATTTATTTTCAGAGGATTACCGTTTTCGTCATCGGGTAAACGATCGGGGATCAATTTGGTCAGTCGTTCGGCTTCCGGAAGCGGCAAGCCTTGTACGCGCGCTACATCTTTAATGGCTGATTTTGTAGCCATCGTGCCGTAAGTGATGATATGAGCAACTTTCTCTTTTCCGTATTTTTCAACGACCCGACGCAATACTTCCGCTCTTCCGTCGTCGTCGAAGTCAATGTCAATATCCGGCATGGAAATTCGATCGGGATTCAAGAAACGTTCAAACAGCAGATCGTATTTCAAAGGGTCTATATCCGTAATTCCCAAACAATAAGCGACTGCCGAGCCTGCGGCCGAACCTCTGCCCGGTCCTACGGCTACTCCTATTGATTTAGCGCCTTGAATTAAATCTTGCACAATCAGAAAATATCCCGGATACCCCATCGTTTTCATCGTTTCGAGTTCAAATTCGATGCGTTCCAACACATCCGGCGGAACGGGGTCTTCGTATCGTATTTTGGCTTTTTGCAGGGTTAATTCCCGTAAATAATCCGCTTCCAATTTGATACGAACAACTTTATTGTATCCGCCCAATCGGTCGAACCGGGTTTTATCCTCCTTGTCAAATTCGTCGCGAAGCGTTTCTTCGGAATATTTTTTGCGATATTCTTCTTCGGTCGAGAAGGTTTCCGGAATAGGAAAAGGCGGCATGATTGCGTCGGAATCAATGCTGTAAAATTCCACTTTATCGGCTATTTCCAACGTATTGGCTAAGGCTTCCGGCACGTCCGAAAAAATCGCCTCCATTTCTTTTTGCGTTTTAAGCCATTCCTGTTTGGTATAGCGCATTCGGTTGGGATCGTTCAAATCTTTGCCTGTATTCAAACAAATCAAACGATCGTGCGCATCGGCATGCTCTTCATCCAGAAAATGCACATCATTTGCCGCAATATATTTGGTATTTGTTTTTTTTGCTAAATCCAACAAAACGGCATTTACTTCTACCTGTTTTTCATATACGGTACGATCGCCTCCTTCTTTATCGGTCTTGTGTCGGTGAAGTTCCAAGTAAAAATCGTCGCCGAAAACCGATTTAAACCATCGGATGGCTTCTTCGGCTTCTTTAATATTGCCGTCCATAATTTTACGGGGAATTTCTCCCGCCAAGCAGGCGGAGCTTACAATCAGCCCTTCACTGTATTGCTGCAATATTTCTTTATCAATTCGCGGACGATAATAATGCCCGTCAATCCAAGAAGCAGAGACTAATTTGCAAAGATTTCTATATCCTTTTTTGTTCTTAGCCAACAAGATCAAGTGCCAGCCGCTTCCGTCTTCTTTCGTGGTTTTATCGAGTCGGGAACGACGGGCGCAGTAGGCTTCTACTCCCAAAATAGGTTTGAACTTTTGAGGCGAACCTTTCTTTGCATTTACCATATTGACGTAGTCGTAAAATTCCTTTGCTCCAAACATATTGCCGTGATCGGTAAGCGCTAAAGCGTTCATTCCGTTGGCCATGGCTTTATCAACCAGTGCGGGAATGGATGGCATGCCATCCAATAAGGAATAATACGAATGGACATGTAGATGAATAAACGGAGTATCCGGTTTGTTTTCAACAGTCTGCATTTTCTTCGATTTTTTCTGTAAGCGGATGCAAATATAATGAAAAATCGCAAAGAAATGATGAGAAAATAAATAAAAACAAAGATAAAATTGTATTTTTATTACGGAAAAATAGAAAGATGAAGATGATATTTGATTTTTACCGGGAAAATATTTGAATTTATTAAAATTTTAATATAAATTTGCGAATGTTTTTTATAGGGTATTAACTTAATTAACGTAATTGAAATAATACAGCTATGTTTACTCACAAAAGTTTTTTAGTAATCGGCGACGGGCCCGCCGATCTTGTCGCCTTAATTAAAGGTGGAAATAAGGTCGCCAATTCGAATGGATACAACCGTTGGCTTATGTAGAAGCCAAGTTTTATTTTCAAGGGTCGGAATATGACGTAGAGGATTCTAAAATCGGATTCATACAGGATGTTGATCACAAAGGTCAGCCGCAGAGGGATGAACGGGGAGGACAGATAATCATTTCTCTATCCCAAATAGTGGAAGACAATATCTACGAATGGGCTAAAAATCCGTTTTTGAAACAAAGCGGTACGATTTCTTTCGAAACAGGATTTAGTAATGCTCCGTTGCGAGTTGAATTTTTCAATGCTTATTGCATCGGTTTTACCCAAATTGAAGACGCTTTTTTGGGGACGCGAACCAATCTGGTTATATCGCCCTCATTAGTATTATTAAATGGGATTGATCACAAAAATTTCGAGGGAGATTAATGAATGGCAAAATTAAGAATCAATATCTGCCGATTTATATTCTTACCTTCGGAGTATCAACTCCCCGTATGAAGGTTTTGTTGACGGCATAGGTTATGTCAGCGCTGAGTTGGTTGTTCAAGCGGCAACGAGACCTCAGTTTCCGAATCAATCGCGCTTGGGATATGCAAACCGGGGATTTTTCCTTGTACCGACGTTCCATTCGGTCATCATTCCGACGGTTGATACCGACCCGCGACTTGCCGGAGTCACCGAATCGGACATCTTGCGAGTGATTGAAAAGAAAAACCCGGATGGGAGTTTACGGGTCAATCTCGGCAATAATTGGATTGTTACCTTATCGCATGGAAGTTTTGTAAATGTCCGAATTGATGAGGAGGTTTTCTACGACAAGCGGCAAAAAATGGTTAACATTATTGCAGACTTTTTCTAAACCTGTGAGTTATTTGAATTTGGTAAACCGTTTCGTCCAAATCCCTAATTATTTCGAAAAATTTTTTTACAGTCAATCGTTTAGAAGCATCCATATTCTGCTTTATTTTATCCTTCGTTTTTTTGGCGTATGAATAGTGATTACTCTACCATTTGCAACATCTTCCAATGCTTCTTCTAAACCGGATTTTTTACGGGTTGCTAAACCGAGCGACTGGATGATTTCAATCATCTGTTTTGCCTGTTTGTTGCGAATATCGTATTCTAATGTTATAGTTGCCATTATCCTTGTGCTTTAAAGTTAATTTGCAAATATACGAAATAATCATATGAAAACCAATATGCCAAAATATCTCGCGTCAAGCACGAGATAACAATTCTTGACCGTCTTCATCAAAGCGTTTCGATGAATCCGGTCAAAGCGCCGGCGAATGCTTCCCAAGAAAGGACTTTCTTTTCTTTTTGAATGTTTACAATGAAAATGTCCTTACTCAACCGGAAAAATTCTTGAATACCTTCCGAGAGGCTTTCAATCGTCGGAAGGCAAACGAGACCCGTTCCCGCTCGCTCAATGCTTTCTTTTAATCCGCCGACATCGGTGGCTAATACGGGAACATCGAAATGATAGGCAACCGGAATCACGCCGCTTTGTGTTGCCGAACGATAAGGCGTTACCAATAAATCGGCTGCCGAAAACAATTGCGGCACCTCGTCGTCGGAAATGTATCGGTTCAATACTTTAATTCTTAATCGGGCCGGCGAGTTTTCGATGGCTTGTCGGTATTTTTCAAAATCGCCGTAGGATTCTCCGGCAATAATCAATTGATACGATTCGTCCAACAAAGACATGGCGGCAATCAGTAAATCCAAGCCTTTATAATCGCGAATTAATCCGAAAAAAAGAAGGGTCTTTTTCTCCGGATCAAGTTTTAATTGTTCAACAGCAAGTTGTTTATCAACCTTTTCACCAAAATGGTCATACAAAGGATGTTCCTTCAAAATAAAACGAGCGGTGGGTTGCAAAGACAAAAGATCATCCCGTACCGATTTACTCATTACTAAAAAACCCAAATTTCGTTTCAAAAACCAAGTTGTCAACGGTTTATCGAAAAAATGAGGTTCGTGCGGCGTCACATTATCCAAAATTGATACTACCCGACAACCCCTTTTTTTGAAATAACCGGCAATTATACCCAAAGATGGCGCAAAATACGTCATCCAATACCTCATAACCAGCACATCCGGTTTTGTTTCTGCTATTTGTTTGGCGCTCGTTCGGTAACTTAATGGATTCGCCGTATCCAAAACAGGAATACTATCAACCGGAACAGCGTGGTCATCAGCTGTAATATACTGTGTCGTACCAGGAAAAAGAAATTCCGGATATTGCCTTTTAAAAGTGAAAGGAATTACTTCGTGCTTTTTTTGTAATTCCTTACATAAATTGGCATTAAATTGGGCAATTCCGCCCCGGAACGGATAGAAGGCCGACAAAAAAGCGATTCGCATCTTAAGCGTTTCATTAATACCTGTAATGTTCCGGCTTATAAGGACCTTCGATCGCTACTCCGATATAATCCGCCTGTTCGGGAGTCAATTGCGTCAGTTCTACGCCGATGTTAGCCAAATGCAGACGGGCGACTTCTTCGTCCAAATGTTTCGGCAAGCGATAAACATTGATTTCGTAATTGTTTTTCCACAAATCCATCTGAGCCAGCGTTTGATTGGTGAACGAATTACTCATCACAAACGACGGATGTCCGGTTGCGCATCCCAGATTCACCAACCGTCCTTCAGCCAATAAGAAAATAGAATTTCCCGAAGGGAAGGTATATTTATCAACTTGCGGTTTGATATTGGTATGTTTAATTCCGGGATAATGAATTAATTTATCAACTTGTATTTCATTGTCGAAATGTCCTATATTACAGACAATCGTCTGATCTTTCATTTGCTTCAGATGATCAATGGTGATTACGTCCCTGTTGCCGGTTGTGGTTACGAAAATATTTCCTTCTTTGACCGCTTTCTCCATCGTCGTAACCTCAAAGCCTTCCATTGCCGCCTGTAAAGCGCAAATCGGATCAATTTCCGTTATCAGAACGCGAGCGCCATAGGATTTCATGGATTTGGCGCAACCTTTTCCCACATCACCGTAGCCGAGTACAACCACTACTTTTCCGGCAATCATCACGTCGGTTGCCCGTTTGATTCCGTCGGCTAAAGATTCGCGACAACCGTACAAATTATCGAATTTAGATTTAGTCACCGAGTCGTTTACATTGATCGCCGGAATCAGCAATTCTCTTTTTTCCAACATTTGATATAAACGGTGAACCCCGGTGGTCGTTTCTTCCGAAACGCCTTTCAATTCGGCAATCGTACGATGCCAACGGTTGTTATCTTCTTTTAAAATCCCGTTTAGCGTATCAATAATCACTTGTTCTTCGTGATTACCGCCTTTCCGATTTAAAAATTCAGGTCGGTTTTCGGCTCTGTATCCCCAATGAATCAACAGGGTAGCATCTCCTCCATCATCTACAATCAAGTTCGGGCCTTTGCCGTCCGGGAAACGCAACGCTTGATCGGTACACCACCAATATTCTTCCAGCGATTCACCTTTCCATGCAAAAACAGGGACTCCGGCTGCCGCAATAGCTGCTGCGGCATGATCTTGTGTAGAAAAAATATTGCAACTCGCCCACCGAACGTCGGCGCCTAATTCGACCAATGTTTCAATCAGCACAGCCGTCTGGACGGTCATGTGCAGTGAACCGGTGATGCGCGCGCCTTTCAAAGGCTTTTCTTTTCCGAATTTTTTACGCAATGCCATCAATCCGGGCATTTCATATTCGGCTATTTCGATTTCTTTTCGTCCAAAATCAGCCAATTGAATATCAGCTACTTTGTACGATAAATTCCTTGTTTTTACAGACATGTTTTTAGGTTTATTTGTTACTATTGAACGACAAAGTTACGAAATATTTCCGTTTCGGGAAAAGGTTTGTTCATCGAAATTTTTCATTTCTTTTCTCTTGATTTTCTAATATTATAACCTACATTATTCATATTGTGACTGATTTTATGCAAAGATAACATAATTATTCTATATATGATTAATGTTTTAAAAAAATATGCTATATTTTTGCAGATGAAATTTATGTGCAGAAGAAAATTTCAATATACAGGAAGAAAAATTACGGTTTGTAAAAACTTTTTTGTAATATTGCATTTATTTTGAGATTTGCCATCTTAACCTAATAAATAGTACAAAAAAACTTCCTGTTTTTAGATTAACCTAAAATACACGAAGGCACCGTAAAGGTAAAAATTATTTTTAGTTTTCCATTCTTCTACAAGGTAGAAAAATTAGAAACGTAAGGTGGAAAAACGAAATTTTTTGCATGAAAAATTAATTATTTACAAACAGTTTAATTTAGGAAATCATGAAAACGATCGATAGTATTTCAAAAGATTATCAAATTATTGAAAAACTACAACAAGGAAAAATTTTTGGAGGTCAATTTACAGCGACTATGAAACAATCTTACATAGGAAGAAATGGTGATGCGGTTTGGTATGATGATAACGGAGAGAAGTGGGCAGAATCTTATTGGTAACGAGTTATCAATTGATATATCTTGGTAGATTGTAGTGGTAAATATTATGACCTAAATTTGGTTCTTGTCAGATAGTATATCTAAATATGATAAAAGCCATGACAGAACGTTGAAATTATATTTTTTTGTTATGGCTTTTTAAAATTATCATAATGTTAAATATTTAATACTTACGTGAATGATGAGATTGTATTTTATATCTTTTTTAATGGTTATAACTTTTAATGGTTATACACAAATCTATAGTAAGAAAGGCGAAATGGAATTTAAGGTTGTACAACATACATCAGAACGTGATATAATAAGAGATACTTTGAAACTTGTTTTACATGGAAATCTATGGAAGGTTTATTCAAAAGAAGAATCTCGGCTTATTACGTTAGAAAATAATTGGTCTATTGACTGGATATACAGTTTAACAAGTAAAGGGAAAAAAGGAGTTATCAAAACAGGTGAAGAAAATACAGGTATTATTGAAAATGACAGTTTGTTATTTATGCATCCTCCTCGAGCTAATCAATATGCGATTTTAGAATATTGTCCTTTTCCTCAAGTTCAATTTCCATTATATATAGGAAAAATATGGAGTTTTGATCTTAAGGTTGGAGGAATATGGCTTAAAGCTATTAATCGAAAAGTAGAAGGTCAAACAATAGTTCAAAGTAATTATATTATGGTTGGAAAAATATCATGGTATTGTCCATTTCTTAATAAGGATATTGATTGCTATGAAATCCGGGCAATTGGAAACACAAAATTTGGGAATACAAGTTTACAAGCATATTTTTCGGAAACTTATGGTTTTGTATATTTGGATTATAAAACATTAAATAACGATAGATTTGTTCTTTCATTACAATCTATTATATCTTTTACCCCTTCTTTTCAAAATAAAACATGGTTCTAATCATTTCCATAGAAGAAGACATTTCAACTTTTAATGTAATAGATTGGCTCCTATGTCAAGATAAAAAATATATAGTATTGTTTCCTCATGAAAGTATTAACGTTAGCAAATTATTTATATCTATTTCAGATAAGACCGTACAAATTTCAAGTAACAATGATAATTTAGGCATAACTTCTCTATGGTATAGAAGAGGAAATATGAACGTTGATGCCATTTTTAAGAATACCGCTTCAATAGAAAAAATAAAATCAAAAAAATTATTAATGAAGCAGTTAAATAAGGAGAATAGGGATTTGCAATTATCAACTATTGATTTCCTCGCACATCAATTAAGCTCAAAAATAGATGATTATATTTTTACTCATAATATTAACAAGATAAATGTATTAGATAACGCTGTTAAAGTTGGATTAAAGATTCCGGAAACAATAATTACGACTGATAAATCCGTTCTATTCGATTTTCTTACAAGGCATGAAGGAAAAATTATTACAAAACCAATATCTGAGGTATTAGTTATCTCGGATAATGAGTATGATTACTATACATATACTTCAAAAATTGATGACATACAAAATTTCCCCAATACATTTTTCCCATCATTGTTTCAACAGATGATTGACAAAGATTATGAGCTGAGAATTTTTTTTCTAAAAAATCGATGTTATTCTACGGCAATATTTTCACAACACGATCAAAAAACAAAAATAGATTTTAGAAATTATAATAGAGAAAAACCCAACAGATATATTCCATATCAACTACCAAAATACATTGAACATAGAATTATAAAATTGATAAAAAACTTAAATCTTGATTCGGGATCAATTGACATGATTGTTGACAAACAAAGCCATTATTATTTTTTAGAAATAAATCCTGTTGGTCAATATGGTATGATTTCCGACCCTTGTAATTATAATTTAGACAAAGAAATTGCATTCAATTTATTATGAAATATCCATAAGTTTTTAATAAAAACGCCTCAATTGAAATAATTATAATTTAATAACTTATAAAGTAATAAACAGATGATAACAGAAGAAAATTATCAATATATTTTTCAAAATTGGGATAAATATTGTCTCCCTGTATTTTACTTAAAAACAATTTACTTGATATTAGCAAAATACAAAAAGAATATAACAATGCCGATCAAAAAATTATAGATGATTACATTGATTTTTTAAATACCAATGAGCTCGTTTTTTTATGCAAAAAGGCTATTGCTAAATATTTTAAAAATATTGATATAAAATATGAATCACCTTATTTAATAAATAATGTGGTTATAGAACTGGATATAAATTCACACTATGATTTGCCGCAATTTTTTGAAGATATTGAACATGTCGGATGTATTGATTTACAGATTAAAATTTTTGATGAACAAACGGTTAATCGAATTAGTGATATTCTTTCTTATACTCTTAATAAAAGGATTAAAGCAATAGAATTAATCATTCCATATACAAAATCATTTGTAGTTCAAAAAAATATATTTTCTTTATTAAGAGATCATCTCCGAATTACAGCTATAGTTATATATAATACTCCTCAAGAACATATTAATCATTTAGAAAAACAATTTTTGAATGACTTTTCTAAGATCGGTTTTTATTCCGACATGATTAATAATTCTCAATATTGCGGATTTGTTTCACCCGCATACTTTACAGTTAATTTGCCATTCTTTATGGAGAGTAAATTATATAACAATTGTCTTAATAAAAAATTAACAATTGATAATCAAGGAAATATTAAAAATTGCACTGCGTTAAATAAATCCTACGGAAATCTGAAAAATGATAATTTAATTCAAATTATATCAAGCTCTGAATTTCAAAAATTGTGGAAAATAAAAAAAGATGAAATTTCAGTGTGTCGTGATTGTGAATTTAGATATATGTGTTCTGATTGTCGTGCTTTTACCGAAAATAATGATTTATACGGCAAACCCAAATATTGTCATTATGATCCTTACGAAATGAAATGGGATAATTTATAAAATGACATTTTTTCCTCATTACATTCAACTTGACCAAATGGATTGCGGCGCAACCTGTTTACGCATGATTGCCAAATATTACGGTAAAAATTACAGTAATCAATTGTTGCGTGAAAGGAGTTTCATTACTCGCGAAGGCGTTTCCATGCTTGGCATCAGTGAGGCGGCGGAAAGTATCGGTTTTCACACAATGGGTGTTAAAATTACATTGAAACAATTGCTCGAAATTCCGTTGCCCGCAATTTTGCATTGGAATCAAAATCATTTTGTGGTTTTATATAAAATTGACGGTAAGAAAAGGAGATGGCGCGTTAAGTGCGCCAAGACAGAAGATAAGGACGGATTGCTTCGCTCCAATCGCAATGACGGTTACGTGTTCTGCATTGCCGACCCGGCAGGAGAAAAATACCGCCTCACCCTCGATGAATTTCTTAAATGTTGGGCAAGTACCATAAAAAATGAAGAAAAAGCAGGCACAGTTCTTCTACTTGAACCGACTCCCGACTTTTACATTCAAGAAGACGAAGAAAAAAACAAAAAAAGTATTTCCTTTTTCTTCCGATACTTAATGCCGTTCAAATCGCAAATCGCTCAACTCTTTACGGGTCTGATTATCGGTAGTATCCTGTCGTTGATTTTTCCGTTCCTCACTCAATCCGTTGTTGACAACGGTATCGGTAACAATAATTTAAATTTTGTTACACTTATTCTTGCAGCGCAAATGGTATTGTTCTGCACGCAATTGGCCGTCAACTTTCTGCAAAGTTGGATAAGCCTGCATATAAACACACGAGTCAGCATTTCATTGATTTCCGATTTTTTGGGCGAGCTGATGAAACTTCCACTGCGTTTTTTCGACAGCAAAAACGTAGGCGACATTCTCCAACGCATCGGCGATAACGAGCGTATCAAGGCTTTCCTTACCGGAAGCTCCGTTACTACGCTGTTTTCGTTTCTCAATTTCATACTGTTTGCCTGCATATTGGCTTATTATAATTTAACCATCCTTGCCGTTTTCCTTGTCGGGAATGTGTTATACATTCTCTGGATAACGCTTTTTTTGCGTTATCGGCGCAAGCTTGATATGGCGCGCTTTACACAAGCTGCCGCCGAACAAAGCAATTTGGTGCAAATCGTTACCGGCATGCCGGAAATCAAGCTCAATAATTGTGAACGACAACAACGATGGAAATGGGAACGAATTCAAGTTAAACTCTTTAATATAAGCATAAAAGGTCTTGCTTTGGGGCAATATCAGCAAACGGGTTCGATTTTTTTTTCGCAAACCACATCGTTATTTATTTCGTATCTGTCTGCACGTTCGGTAATCGAAGGCCGTATGACTTTGGGGATGATGATGGCCGTGCAATATATTATCGGTCAGTTGAGTGGCCCTGTCGGGCAGGTCATCGGTTTTGTACAATCAGCGCAGGATGCCAAAATCAGCTTGGAACGCTTGAACGAAATCCATAATCGAGAAGACGAAGAACAAGGTATTGCCGAAAAAATCACGGAAATACCGAAAAATACGGATATTATTGTTAAAGACTTGTTTTTCAGTTACGACGGCACCGAGCGCAATTACGCGCTGAACGGGATTAATTTGATTATCCCGAAAAACAAAATTACCGCCGTCGTCGGTACGAGCGGAAGCGGAAAAACAACATTAATCAAACTGTTATTAAATTTTTACAATCCCAATAAAGGTGAAATTTTAATCGGTAAATATCCGTTGTCGGACATCCATCCGCACTTTTGGCGGCATCATACCGGTGCTGTCATGCAAGACGGTTTTATTTTTTCCGACACGATTGCCGATAATATTGCCGCAGGCGAAGAAACCGTTGATAAATCCAAACTTCTTCATGCCGTCGAAACTGCAAATATTCGCGAATATATCGAAAGTTTACCTTTAAAATACAATACAAAAATCGGTTCGGACGGCAATGGTATCAGTATGGGACAACGGCAGCGGCTTCTGATAGCGAGAGCGGTATATAAAAATCCCGATTCCCTTTTTTTCGATGAAGCGACCAATGCGCTCGACACGAACAACGAACGGATAATCATGGATAATTTAACCCGATTCTATCAGGGGAAAACGGTGGTGATTGCGGCGCACCGACTGAGTACGGTTCAGAGTGCCGACAACATCGTTGTTCTCGAAAAAGGAAAAATCGTCGAAGAAGGCACGCATACGGAACTGACGGCCAGACGGGGAGCGTATTATACGCTGGTGAAAAACCAACTCGAGTTGGGAAGTTAAAATTATGAATTACGAATTACGAATTATGAATTATGAATTGTCTTTTTATCCGTATCCGTCTTCTTAATTCTTCAAATCTTCCGTCTGAAAAAAATGAATGAAGAAGATGCGATAGAACTGCACAGCGAAGAATTTCAAGAAGTGCTCGGAACGGTTCCGCCGTGGATATTGCGGTGGGGAATCACCGTATTGGCAATTGCAGTCGTAATTCTTTTGATCGGCAGCGCAGTTATCAAATACCCGGATGTTATTCCGGCCCAAATCGTTTTGACCGGTTCCACCCCTCCGGCAACCTTAGTTGCTCATGCTACGGGAAAAATCAAGCAATTGTTCGTAAGCGATAATCAGGAAGTCAAAACCGGCGAGTATTTGGCGGTGATTGATAATCCCGCCCGAACCGACGACGTTTTATATCTGAAAAATTATTTGGACGGTTTATTTTCGGATAACGGGCAACCGGCGGCCGGCAACCGATTTCCAGTTACCGGTCACCGGTTACCGGTTGCCGAGCTTCAACTCGGCGTTTTACAATCATCTTACTCCGCTCTCCGTACCGCATTGTTTGAATATACGGAATATGAGCGGTTGATGTATTATCCGCAAAAAATGACGATGACCCGGGAAAGAATCGCTCAATACGAAAAGCAATACAATGTTTTGCTTAATCAGCAGCGAATTACGGAGGAACAATTTATCATCGCTCAAAAACAATATCTTCGCGATTCGGTTCTGAACACGAAAGGAATCCTGTCCGACGAAGAAATGGAAACAACGAAAAATACTTTTCTGCAAAGCCGTCTTTCAAGGGAAAACATGCGTTCAAATCTAAATAATCTGCTGATTCAAATCGGGCAATTGAAAGAATCGCTGTTGGACACGGAAGAACAGGATACGGAAAAACTGAACAGCTTGCAAACGCAACTTCAATCGCTGGCTTCGCAACTGAAAACGGGAATTGAGGATTGGGAATTGAGTTATGTGCTGCAGGCGCCTATTGACGGAAAAATCACCTTTTCAGACTATTGGATCGAAAATCAAAACGTTTCATCGGGAGAAGAAGTTTTTACGATTGTTCCGGATTCGCCTTACGCGATCATCGGAAAAGCGACTCTGCCGATCGCCCGTTCGGGAAAGGTTAAAGCCGGACAGAAAGTAAACATACGTCTGCAAAATTTTCCGGAAAACGAATACGGTATTTTGCGCGGAACGGTTCGACATATTTCTCTGACGCCCGCTCAAACTAAAGATACAATGTATTATTCGGTAGAAATCGTTCTTACTGACGGATTAATTACCACCTATAAGAAGGAGCTTCCCTATTTACCTAACATGCAGGGGCAGGCGGATATTATTACGGACGATCTTTCGCTGCTCGAACGTTTGGTGTTGCCGATTAAAAGGATATGGAAGGAAAGCGTTTGAAGATTATGAATGATCATTTATGATAATATACAAATTACCGACATTTAACCGGCTATTTTTTAACTAAAAGAAGCGCTCCGCTTCTTTTCTGATAAAATTTTCATAATTTTGTGCACGAAAAAATAAAAAACGCGATTATTATTCATGCTACAAAAAATAAAAGCAATAACCATTTATGCAGCAGCGAGTTCACGAATCTCTTCCGTCTATTTTGAAGCTGCAAAAAATTTGGGAAAACAGTTGGCAGATCATTCCATTACTTGCATTAACGGTGGAGGAATCAAAGGTTTAATGGCCGCTGTCACCGATGCCGTTTTAGAAAACGGCGGAAATGTTTGCGGAGTAATTCCTCAATTTATGTACAATAAGGGTTGGATCCATCCGGCTATCCCGGAAGTAATCGTTACTCCCGATATGCACGTCCGGAAACGAACTATGGCTGATAAATCGGATGCTTGCATTGCTCTTCCCGGAGGAGTCGGAACTTTGGAAGAGTTACTTGAAATCATCACTTGGAAACAGTTGGGTTTGTACTCAAAACCCATTGTCATTTTGAATACCGCCGATTATTATAATCCCCTGCTGACGATGTTGGATAAAGCGGATCGGGAAAATTTTATTCATTCCAAATCGGTCGCAGCTTGGCAAGTGGCAACTACGCCGGAAGAAGCTCTCGATTTTATTTTTAATAAACATTAATGATACAGGATTCGCTTTTACTGTCAAACGCTCTTGAAAATACCGAAATACTTTCCGGCGATTCGGTTTTTACAAGGGCCGTTGAATTGCAAAACAATCCGATTGCTATACAATACAGCGTAAATAATTGGGGATTTATTTTATTTTTCATCTGCTTTTTTATCATTGTGAGCATAATCAGTAACCGAAACAAATTTTTGCTTTTCATGTTCAGCGGATTATACCATACTAAAGACAGACACAATATGTTTTACGAAACGGTGACAAACGAAACCTTTAATAAATTCTTTTTAAGTTTTCAAACCGTTCTTTTGTTATCGTTAATATTTTATTGTTATGCCGTTCATGAATATCTTTTAGTAATTACCACCTTGACGCAAATGTTTATTTTCATAGGAAAAATTTCTTTATTGCTAATCGTTTTTTTATTGTACAAATTTCTTACCTATTCGATAATAGGAGCTGTTTTCTTTAAAAAAGAAACGGTTATTCAATGGAACGACATTTTCTTTTCTTTGATCAGCCTCAATGGAATTGTTTTATTTTTACCGACTTTAATTTTATTTTATGTAGAGTCGGCTTACACTTTTTGCATTTATTTCATGATTTTCTATCTTATTTTTAACCTGTTTTTCATCTTCTATAAGATATATACATTATTTTTTCACAAGAAACAACGTTTACTTTATTTTATTTTGTACCTTTGCACCCAAGAAATAATACCGTTGTATTTGATATACCGTGGACTTGTTTACTTAATTGCACAAAAGGATACTATATGGATTCAAGCGTAAAAAAAATTCTCGTCTCTCAACCCGAGCCAAAGACTGAAAAGTCTCCTTATTTTGATATTGCTGAAAAATACGGTGTACAAGTCATCTTTCGCCCCTTTATCAAAATTGATCCTATAAATGCAAAAGAATTTAGAACACAACGAATCAATCTTTTAGATCACACTGCGGTTATTTTTACCGCGAAAACGGCGATTGATCATTATTTCCGCTTGAGCGAAGAACTTCGGACACAAATTCCCGAATCAATGAAGTATTTTTGCGTTACGGAAGCAATTGCAGTTTATCTGCAAAAATATATTATTTTCAGAAAACGTAAAATCTTCTATCCCACATCGGGAAGAATTGAAGATTTAATGACTTATATCAATAAGCATAATAAGGAAAATTATTTAATACCTGTTTCGGATGTTCACAAGGAAGATTTAATCAAGCTTTTGGATGATAAAAAAATCAAATACAGCAAAGCCGTCATGTATCGAACCGTGAGCAATGACTTTGCAGCGGAAGAGATTTTCGACTACGATATTCTTCTGTTCTTTTCCCCCGCGGGAATTACTTCGTTGCTTAAAAATTTTCCGAAATTCGAACAGAACGGAACTTTAATCGGTTCTTTCGGCCCGAGTACCGCTAAGGCGGTTCGTGATGCCGGATTGCGTTTGGATATTGAAGCGCCGAATCCGGAATCACCTTCAATGACCGCTGCGCTGGAAAAATATTTGAAAACAGTTATGAAGCCTGTATCAAAAGGAAAGAAATAAATCCCGTTGGATTATCCGCATACTTTTAAAAAACCGGAACGAATTTCCTATCAAAGAGAAATTGATCGTTTATTTGAGGAGGGAAACGCTTTTATCTCCTACCCATTGCGCGTTGTTTATCTGGAACAAAAGCCTTTTTCGGGAGCAATCGTTTCCGTTTTGATTGGCGTTCCTAAAAAAAAAATCAAACACGCAGTCAAAAGAAACCGGATGAAGCGATTGATCAGAGAAGCGTATCGGTTGAATAAAAACGCTTTGGTTGAATATTTTCGGGAAAAAGAAAGCGGTTTATTAATCGCCTTTCTCTTTATCGGGAACGAATTATATCAATGGAAAGAGATGGAAGCGGCCCTGCGGAAAGCTTTGGATATTTTAAAAGAAAAAACGGAATGAGCACCATACAACAAATAAAAAAAATCGGCACGTTTCTCGTACTGCTTCCAATTTATTTTTATAAATATTGTATTTCTCCTCTCACGCCGGCTTCCTGCCGTTTTGTGCCGACTTGTTCGGAATACGCACTGCAAGCCGTTAAAAAATACGGGCCTTTCAAAGGAGGATATCTGGCTGTTCGACGCATTCTTCGCTGCCATCCTTGGGGCGGACACGGATTTGATCCGGTGCCGTAGTTTGTTATTGATTGAATGCCGGCAATTTTTTGAAATAAAATACGTTAATAAAACAGTAAATATAAAAAATCAAATGGTGAGAAAATATACTTGCGTTCTGTTGTCGTTTTTTTTCTATACTGCCTATTCACAAGAAATTCTCGATTATCGCTTCGATGTTCTCGGTTCGGCAAGTACGGGAAAATATACGCCTTTTTGGCTGACATCCAATACAAACGGAACAGTCCCTCTCCGACCGAACAACGGTTATGTCCGAGGAGATTTAATTTGGAAACATCCTTTCCTTAATGGTATAAAATTAGAAGCGGAAGCAGATGTTGTCGCAGCGGCCAAGCATACTTCTTCATTTTGGATTCAACAGTTATATGCGGCTGTTTCCTACCGCAATATCTGTCTTTCCGTCGGAGCGAAAGAACGATACAATTCGATGTTGGATAAAGATTTGAGTACAGGCGATATGACTTATTCAACCAACGCTCGACCGATTCCGGAAATCAATTTTGCTTTTCCGAATTATACGAATTTCCCTTTTACTAAAGAATACCTGCAATTCAAAGGCGATTTTGCTTTAGGAAAATCGTTTGATAATAATTATATTCGCCGCACAAAGGCTCCCGATGCATCTTACGCCGTTAATATTTTATGGCATCATAAATCATTGTTTTTAAAGTGGGAAGACCCGACCGGTCATTTTCCTTTTTTCGGTATTTTGGGTTTGGAACACGGGGCGCAATGGGGCGGATGGACTTCATTCGGCGGGTTCGGGAATAATCCGGCTTCTTTCAAAGACCTTGTTCGAATCATTCTTTGCGAAAGCGGTAATTCCGAAGCAATCAAAGGTGAGCAAATCAATGTATTGGGGAATCATGTGGGTACATATAATATAAAAATAGCGTACAAGGATAAAACGTTTCAAGCGGCTTTGTATAAACAACATTACTTTGACGATAATTCCGGACTGGAATTAGCTAATTGGCGAGACGGCATTTGGGGCGGAGAATTTACTTTTTTCAATCAGCCGTTTTTGCATAAAATAGTTGTGGAATATTTGCAAACGACCAATCAAAGCGGACCTTTTCATTTTCTTTCTTATGACCCGGTGTTATACCCGAATGCAAGAGGCGGCGGAGGCGATAATTATTACAATAATTATGTGTATTCTGTCGGGTGGTCGTATTTCGGAAGAGGGTTGGGAAACGCTTTGCTCACCTCACCCGAGTACAATGACGATCATGCGTTCGGATTTAAAAACAACCGCTTGAAATCCGTTCATTTGGGATTGGAAGGAAAAATAACGTCTGAATTTTCTTATCGGACGCTTTTTACGGGAATGTACGGTTGGGGTACAATGAACACTCCTTTTCTCAAAAGGAAAGATAATTTTTCTTCGCTGATTGAATGTACTTATAGACCTAAAAAGCAAGAAGGTTGGCAAGTTGCACTGCAAGCGGCTTTTGATAAAGGCAACCTATACGGCGATAATTTCGGTTGCTCGTTGAAGATATCGAAAGAACTGAAAACAAAAAACTAAAAGTCAGGAAAAGACTCTTAAAGTCAAATACCATAACTTTTAGTTTTTAATTTTTATCTTTCAGCGCTTATTCGGCTGCTGTTGTTTTTTCCGGTTCTTCTGCCGGAAGCGGGATTTCCGCTTCGGTTTCCTTTGCCGCCGCTTTGGCGGCAGCTGCAGCTAAAGCCGCTTTTTTAGCAGCTAAAGCTTCCGCTTTTACTTTATTCGTCGCTTTTTCGGCATCTAATTTTGCTTTAACAGCAACCCTTTCCTTTTCAAGCGCTTTACTGACTTCCGATTTAATTGATTTCTGTTTGGTGTCTAACCATGCTTGGAATTTAGTTTCAGCTTCCGCTTCGGTGAAAGCGCCTTTTTTAACTCCGCCCAACAGGTGCTTTTTAAGAAGTACGCCTTGTTCCGAGAGAATATTTCTTGTTGTATCCGTAGGTTGCGCCCCTACTTGCAACCAATACAAAGCTCTGTCAAATTTCAAATCTATTGTAGCAGGATTCGTATTCGGGTTGTAAGAACCAATCCTCTCGATAAATTTTCCATCACGTGGAGCTCTGCTATCTGCGATCACGATGTGGTAAAACGCGTACCCTTTGCGACCGTGTCTTTGCAATCTGATTTTAGTTGGCATTTTTAAATATACTTTTATTTGTTTGAAATTGTTATTAGCGGCCGCAAAGGTAGAATAAAATTTGGATTATTGCAAACTTTTGAATGAATTTCATATTCTCGCGAATTAATATAGCTTTGATATTACGCTATCGTGAGCGGGGGTGAAGAGGGGGAAGTAAACAATAATTCCTATTCATTTGTTGCAAAAAAACTTTTTTTAATAAAAAATAACACAAAAAAAGAATAACCAAAAGAAAAAAATAATATCTTTGCGGCTTATTTTACATTTTTACATTTTTTCATGAAAATACATAGATATTTATTGTTGATTGTGAGCTTGATATTTACGTGTGTTTTAAATATTCAAGCAAGTGAAGCAGATTTGGCAATTCCGGATTTGCACGAAGGAACGTTCCATATATTTGGAGGAGACATTTCATCATGGAATTTTCTCTTTTATGGAGCTGTTATTATCGCCGGAACCCTCGGGTTCAGTTTGTATTTGTTTTCTCAAGTCAGAAAACTTCCCGTACATAGTTCGATGTCAAAAGTAGCGCAAATCATTTACGGCACATGCCGCACTTATTTGCTGCAACAGGGACGCTTTTTACTTATGTTGTTCGGAATCGTTGCCGTTATTCTTTGCATCTATTTTTTCGGACTTCTCGGAAAATCCGTTGGAGTTGTTATCCAAGTACTTATGTTTTCAATTATTGGTATGGCCGGTTCCTATTCGGTCGCATGGTATGGAATCAGAGTAAATACCTATGCGAACGCTCGTACCGCTTTTGCAGCGCTGAAAGGAAAACCGTTGGAAGTACTCAACATTCCTCTGCGTGCAGGCATGAGTGTCGGATTATTCCTTATTTCTTTGGAATTGGTGATGATGATAAGCATTCTGTTATTTGTGCCTCGTGAAATCGTAGGGATTTGTTTTCTCGGGTTCGCTATCGGAGAATCTATGGGTGCCAGCGCTTTGCGTATCGCCGGAGGAATCTTCACCAAAATAGCCGATATAGGTTCCGATTTGATGAAAGTGATTTTCAAGGTAAAAGAAGATGACCCGCGTAACCCGGGCGTAATCGCAGACTGTACGGGAGACAATGCGGGAGATAGCGTAGGGCCTACTGCCGACGGTTTTGAAACCTATGGCGTAACCGGTGTCGCATTAATTACATTCATCACATTGGCCGTTCCGGATCCGAGCGTTCAAGCTAAATTGATCGTGTGGATTTTCGGGATGCGCTTTTTAATGGATTTTCTTTCGGGTTGTTCTTTTTTCATCAATCAAGCCATCTCAAAAAGTCTTTATGGAAATAAAGCGGATTTTAATTTTGAAACTCCTTTGATGCGATTAATATCAATCGCAGCCGTCTTGTGTATTTCCGCCACCTTTTTCATGAGTCATTTGTTATTGCACGAAAACATGACGGATCCTACGCTTTGGTGGAAATTGGCTACTATCATCAGTTGCGGAACATTGGCAGCTCTGTTGATTCCCGAATTTACCAAATTATTTACCAGTTCCAAAGCGAAACATGTAAAAGAAATTGTGACCGCTTCTCGAGAAGGAGGGGCCTCCTTGAATATTTTATCGGGAATTGTAGCCGGTAATTTCGGCGCTTTCTGGACGGGATTATTAATCGTCGGATTGATGACCATTGCTTATTTTACCGCCCAATTGGGATTGACGGATGTTCTCGGAGTTCATTCTTCGATTTTTGCCTTTGGATTGGTGGCTTTCGGATTTTTATGTATGGGCCCGGTAACCATTGCCGTTGACAGTTACGGACCGGTAACCGACAACGCACAATCCGTATTCGAACTTTCACAAATCGAACAAATCCCTGATGTGGAAAAATCCATTGAAAAAGAATTTGGATTTAAACCCGATTTTGAAAAAGGAAAACATTTTTTGGAAGCAAACGACTCGGCCGGAAACACATTTAAGGCAACGGCAAAGCCGGTATTAATCGGTACGGCAGTCGTGGGAGCTACCACCATGATCTTTTCCATTATCCTTTTGCTGGAAAAAGTAGGTCTCTTGCATTTGACGCTGACAGATCCGCAAGTCATTTTGGGTTTAATCTGCGGAGGAGCCGTTATATTCTGGTTCAGCGGAGCATCCATTCAAGCGGTCACTACAGGCGCTTACCGGGCTGTTGAATTTATCAAACGAACATTTAAATTAGACAAAACCGAAGCGAATGCCGAAGACTCCAATGTAGTTGTAAAAATATGTACCCAATATGCTCAAAAAGGGATGTGGAATATATTCATTGCACTGATTTCCATTACATTAGCATTTGCATTTATGGATCCTAACTTTTTCGTTGCCTACTTAATATCCATTGCCATATTCGGATTATTCCAAGCAATTTATATGGCCAATGCCGGTGGAAGTTGGGATAACGCCAAAAAAGTGGTTGAGGTGGACTTGAACGAAAAAAATTCGCCTTTACATGAAGCGGCAGTTATCGGAGATACGGTAGGAGACCCTTTCAAAGATACGTCTTCCGTGTCTCTGAATCCCATTATCAAATTTTCAACTCTATTCGGGTTGTTGGCTACGGAAATCTGTATTGAAATGAAAATCAATCCTGCTTTTGATTATTCAATCTACATTGCCATCCCGTTTCTTATAATCGCTTTAATTTTTATATGGCGATCCTTCTATAAAATGAGAATACCGGAAAAAGATAAGGCGAACTGAAAAAATACAATGAAGGGGGTGGGTTAAAAATTCCACCCCTTTGTGTTTTGCTTCACAGCAAAATATATTCCTGTATATTAATTAGAGTGGGCGCATATCTTTACAAATCTATTTTTTGACAGATTCGAAAAATTGCGTAAATTTGTAACGGGTAATGATGCATTAAAAATATATGTTTTATGGTACATACAGTTCATTTAGACGACGAATATATTAACGTCAAAAAATTACTTGAAGAAATTTACCGCCAAAAAGAGGGTGTTCGCTTCGAAAATCCGACGGCAAACGACGCTGTTCCGGAAGGATATATGACAAGTGATGAGTTTAGAAAACAAGCTATAATAAAAGTCAATACGTTCTGCGACAAACATGGTATATTATAGCAAACAAGCAACCGACGATTTAGACGAAATATTAAAAGGACTGTTAATGTGGCGAAAACATTCACTGACACGTGAATTTTGTGTGAATTACATATCTGACATTGTTGATATTTGTGATAATTTGAGCACTAAGAGACTTCATTTTAACGCTTCTTATGAAATACACAAACGTTATGGTAAAAAGGTACACAAATATTTCCGTAATAAAAGCACCACATGGTATATTATCTACGACATTGATCCCAATAACAATATATTTATCAACAAAATAATCAGTAACTACGTGACTGTTTCGTAAATTCGGTTTATCGGTAACCTCGAAATCGGTTTGGGAAAAACAAAAACAAATCGTAATTTTGTCTCGAAAGAATGAAACTAAATTATATGCTGAAAGTTGAAATTCATAAAGAATCGGGGTTTTGTTTCGGGGTCGTGAATGCGATTCAAAATGCAGAAAAAGAATTAGCGAAAGACAAAGAACTTTATTGCTTGGGCGATATCGTTCATAACAGCCAAGAAGTAAATCGGCTGCAAAAAAAAGGTTTACAAACGATTAACCATGAAGAATTGAACGGAATGCGGAACAAAAAAGTGCTGTTGCGAGCGCACGGCGAACCGCCTTCCACTTACCATACCGCTCAATTAAATTCCATTCGAATCATTGATGCAACTTGTCCGGTTGTGCTGCAATTGCAAAAAAAAATCCGAAAACATTATCGCGAATCGGACGGAAAAGCAACGCAAACAGTCATTTTCGGAAAAAACGGACATGCGGAAGTAAACGGTTTGGTCGGTCAAACCGACGGAACAGCCATTGTAATCGAAAACAAATCCGATTTGGAACAATTGAATTTTAATCAACCGATTTGTTTATTTTCTCAAACCACGATGTCTGTTGATGATTTTCAAGAAATTGTTAAAGAGATTCAATCCCGTATCAATCCGAAAGTGGATTTTAAATATTTCGATACGATTTGTCGGCAAGTGGCTAACCGGATACCGGATATCCGTAAGTTTGCATCCCGACACGACTTAATTTTATTTGTCGCCGGAGAAAAAAGCTCCAACGGAAAAGTTTTATTTGCCGAATGTAAAAAAGCCAATCCCAATACGTTGTTAATCTCCAGTCCGGATAATATCCGACCGGAATGGCTGGCTCATGCCGAATCCGTAGGAATATGCGGCGCTACTTCCACCCCAAAATGGTTGATGGAAGATGTAGCGCAAGCGGTTAAATTACTTCAATCTCCGAATTTTTAATCCAGCCGACATTTCCGTCAGCCGTCTCAATTTCGTTCCAACCGCCTAATTTGTTTTTCAATCTGACTTTTGTTCCTTCGTGCAAGATAAACAAATCGGTACCGCTGTTGTCCGGCGAACTTTTGATCGTTGTTGTCGGAGCAAAGATAATCGCTGCATTCCGTTGAGTTAATTTCTTCTTTTGATTGTATGCAAAACAATTCCCGAAAATGACGCCGGCCAACAATCCCACGCTTACATAAAATCCTAATTTTTTAATAAAGATACGGCGAGAAAAGAAAAAGAGGAATAAACAGGCTATCAGTAAGATAAAGCAAACAATACTGAAATTGCTCCACGCATCGGTACCCAGTAAATTTTGAATATCACGAAACCATTCGGTTAAAAAGAAATCGCCGATCGGTTCTATTCTGTCAACGGCTTTTAACTTAGCTATTTCCAAATTAAAACGGATGTCGTTATTTCCGGGTTCAAGCAGAAGCGCTCGTTCATAATTCAGAATAGTCGGAGCGATTTTATTCAATTTATAGTAACTGTTTCCTAAATTATAATAGACTGTCGCCGATTCTCCGTTGGCTTTCAGCAACTCTTCATAGCTGTCGGCCGCCGCTTGAAAATCGCCTTTGGCGTAAGCTTCGTTCGCTTGTTGAAGTTGATCGTTTTGCGCCGAGAGATTAAAAGTTGCGAATAAAATCGCTGTCAGGATAAAAAACTGTTTCATCATCTTCTTCTCCTTTATTTCTTAATTGTATTTTCCATTTTATCAATTGCTTGTACGGTTGCATCATACAATTCATCCATTTTCCCGCTTTCCTGCGCCGGCGCAAACCGTGCAAATTCAGCGGTATCCAAAATATCTCTGAAATCCTTGATTAAACTTTCCGTCGCGCCGTATTTCGTAAGGTTCGCATCTACGTTATCTTTGGTCAGAGCCGAAACGGGAATATTCAATTTGTCGCTCAAATAACCCCAAACCGCTCTAAGGGTTTCATCATAAAACGATTCCGTTTTATTTTCTTTCAAATATTTGGCAGCCGTTTTCAAACGTTTGGACGCTACCTTATTGGCTTTTTTGGTCCTCACCAAAGCAATGTTTGCATTTTGAATGGCTTGATTACGATAAATCAAGAACAAAATCAGAAACAATAAAGCCGGAACAATGTAAAACAACAGATAACGAAACGTCCCGAAAAAGAAATCGCCTTTGTGGAAATGTCCCGAATCCGTTTTGATATACCGAATGTCCTTCCCCAGAAAACGAATTTCTTCCTTATTGGTAGCGTTGACAATCGGTGCATTGATTCCGCTGCCGGCTTCTCCCTGTTCGACATGCAACGCATATTCGTCAGTCGTTAGCGTTTTGTAGGCGCCGGATTTTAAGTCAAAATAGGAAAACTCGGCCTTAGGAATGGTAAAATCGCCGGCAAATCGGGGAATGGCATTATACTCGATGGTTTTCGTACCGGTCACGCCGGAGGATGATACTTTTGTATTGTTGGTAACCACCGGATCCATTGCGTCAAAATCATTGGGAAAAACAATCTCCGGATTTTTAACCAATTTGATATTCCCGCTTCCCGAGATTGTTACTTTGACGGTAACCGCATCGTTCGATTTTAATTGATTCGTACTGATGGAAGACGTCATTTTGTAGTCGCCGACCGCTCCGGTAAACGAATCCGGTTTACCCGGCGGAAGCGGTTTTACATCAATAGTTACGGGAGATGACGTTAATGTACGTTTCACATCTTCAGTCGTATCAAAAAAATCATCAAAAAAACTCCGCTGTCTCCGTTGCGTACGAATCCGCGCAATAACGTTAAATTTACCGGATGCAATGGTTATTTTCCCGGAGTGTTGCGGAAACAAAACGGTTTGCTTCAGAAGCAGCGTTTGGTAATTACGCCCGTTATAGTTTTCCAAAGCCCATTGCGCATTGGGCGGCATGTCTATTTCTTGAGCAATAAATCCTTCGTATTCGGGAAATTTCGGACTATCATCAAATCCGGCAATATTCACCAAAGTATATAGTTTAAAAGTAACCAGAAAGCCTTCATTTTCATATACGGAATTTTTAGATACAATCATTCGCACAAAAACATCATCGGACGAAACGTTCCCGGATGAGGAAGACTGCGTTCCCTGTTGAACGGAATTAGCGGAATTGCCGGCGTTCGCATTGGCTGACGCCGCATTGGCCGCTTGATCGGGCGGCAGTACTTTAACCGTTAATTCGTTGGACTTGTACTCACTGTTTCCCACTTTAATCGTAGCCGGAGGAATTGTGAATGTTCCTTCGCTTTTTGCCAACAGAACATACGTAAAAATACCCGTTGCTTGAGTGGATGATTTACCATTGATATACGAGGATGAAGATTGAAAAGATACGGTCGGACCAAAGATATTATCAAAGTCGTTCGTATCCGGAAAGCGAATATCTTTCCCGGTTTCACCTCCGGTTGTCAATGTATAGTTTACTCGAAATTGCTGACCGACTACAACCACTTTTTCCGTTGTTGCCCGAAACGTAATATTCTGACCGAAAATTACCGGGCTAACTAAGCAAAGAGCGGTAAATAAGAAAAATAACTTCCTCATTTTTATATATTGTTATATTACCAATTTTTATCCGTTTTACGTTGTTTTTGCTGTTGCATTTGCTGCGCTTTCACTTTTTCTTGTGTATCGCGTTCGTTTTGCATCATCGCATCTAAAATTTGTTCGGCATTTTGCTGCTGCATCTGATCGGGATTCTGTTGCTGTTGATCTTTATTCTGCTGCTGATCTTTGTTTTGATCCTGATTTTGATCTTGTTGTTTATCTTTATCTTGTTGCTTATCTTTATCTTTATCCTGTTGCTTATCCTTATCTTTATTTTGCTGCTGATCTTTATTTTGATCTTTATTCTGATCTTGTTGTTGGTCTTGCAACAATTTTTGAGCTAAAGCCAGATTGTAACGGGTTTCATCGTCTTGCGGACATCTCCGGAGCGCTTGTTTATAAGCTTCAATACTTTTTTGGTAGTCTTTATTTTTCATAAAAACATTTCCGGTATTGTGCCAAGCCGCCGCAGCTTTCTCTTTATCCTTTTCTTCCGAAGCGGCGGCTTGATATTGTTCCATCGCTTCGGGAAACTTTTCCTGCTTGTACAGCGAATTGCCCAGATTATAAGCCACGTCTGCCGAACGGGCGTTTAATTCCAACGCTTTTCGATAGGCAATCTCTGCTTCGGTATATTTTTCTGCTTTATATTCTTTATTTCCTTTTCGCAATTCTGTTCTGACTTGCTTTTGAGCAAAGGCAGAAATAGAAAAGATAAAAATAAAAGAAAACAGTATAAGTATTTGTTTCATAATTCATAATTCATAATTCATAACTAACTCCCCCTTGTCCAGAATCCTTTTAAAACCCGGTTTAACACCCGATTTTTTCTGTCAAGAATAAAAAATTCACCTACCAGAATGAACAACAAAATCCACGCCGGAATCTGGAATTTTTCATTGTAAGAGGTATAAATCCGGCTTTCCACTTCTGATTTACCCATTTTATCTAATTCTTTTTGCAAAGCTTTCAATGCATTATTGGTATTATCGGTTCGCGCATAGATACCCTTCCCGGCAATGGCAATATCTTGACACATTTGTTCATTTAAACGGGTAATAATCATATTCCCGTCATTGTCCCGTTGGTACCCGTTCGTTTCCAGAATAGGAATCGGTCCTCCTTGCGCAGAGCCTACACCTAATACATTCACATGAATGTTCTTGTCAACGGCAGCTTTCGTTGCGCCGATGGCATCGTCTTCATGATTTTCGCCGTCGGTAATCAAAACGATGGTTTTTTCCGTTTTCTCATCGGGCGTAAACGATCGAATCGCTAAATTAATGGCGGCTCCGATAGCCGTTCCTTGAACGGGAACCATGGAGGGATTAATGGACGATAAAAACATTTTTGCCGATACATAATCCGAAGTAATGGGTAATTGAATATAGGCGTCTCCCGCAAATACAATCAGCCCGATTTTATCGTTGTTTAAATTATCAATCAGTCGGGACAGTATTTGCTTGGACTTATCCAAACGGCTGGGAGAAATATCGTTCGATAACATGGAATTAGAGACATCCAAACAGATGATTACTTCAATTCCTTGTTTTTTTACGGTTTCCATCTTGGAACCGAATTGAGGACCAGCAATCACCAAGATAAACAAAGCAAGCGCGGCAAGCAATAATCCGAATTTCAAATATTGTTTTTTGAGTGAAGCATCCGGCATCAAGACACGAGTGACTTTCCGGTCGCCGAACCGTTTTAAATTTCGTTTCTTTATATATACGGCGTATAAAAAGAGAGCAAAAAACGCCGGTAACAAAAAGAATAAATATAAATAACTCGGATGTTCGAATCTAAACATAAATCAATTATATTACGGTATATTTTTTAATACTGTGTATCGCAATAACAGTTCCGACAAAAAGAACGCCAATGCAATCGTTGCATAGAAAGCATATTCTTCATATTTTTTACTGTATTCTTGAACACTCATTTTTGTTCTTTCCATTTGATCAATCTCTTGATAGATTTCTTTCAAAGCTTTATTGTTTGTCGCTCTGAAATATAATCCGCCGGTGGTTTGAGCGATTTGAGTCAATATCTTTTCATCAATTTCGACTTTCATCGTTCCAATTCTAACTCCCATAGCGGTTTGAATCGGATAAGGCGCTTCTCCGATCGTACCTACGGCGATGGTATAAACCCGGATTCCGAAAGTTTTGGCAATTTCAGCCGCGGTGATCGGAGCAATTTCTCCCCGATTGTTTGAACCGTCGGTCAGCAGGATAATCACTTTAGACTTTGCATTACTGTCTTTCAGTCGGCTGACGGCGGTTGCAATTCCGTGACCGATAGCCGTTCCGTCTTCAATCATGCCGCAATGCACATCTTTCAAGAGATTCAGCAAGACTGCATGATCGGTTGTCAACGGACATTGCGTAAAGCTTTCAGCAGAAAAGACGACCAGTCCGATATTGTCCGTCGGACGTCCGTTAATGAACGAGGCCGCAACTTCTTTAGCCGCTTCCAAACGATCGGGTTTTAAATCCTGAGCCAACATCGAGGAAGAAATATCCAAACTCATGACAATGTCTATTCCTTCGGTTGTGGATGAGCTCCATTTATTGGTCGTTTGAGGACGCGCCAAAGCAATGACTAAAAAGGTAAAAGCTCCTATTCGTAAGATAAACGGAACATGACGCAAATAAATCCGAAGGGTATTCGGCGCTTTATTGAACCCTTCGACAGAGGACAGTTGAATGGAAGCCTGCGATTTGCGCAGTTTCCAAATATACCAGCCGATCATCGGGATCAGTAAGAGCAGTAATAAAAAATAGATCGGATTTGCAAAAATCATATACTATAAATTAAAGAATTATCACTTTTTTTCATCTCCTCCACTTTCTTCATTCGTTTCCTCCTCTTTTTCTGTTTCGCTTTTTTGCTTTATTTCCTCCGGCAACTCTTCTTCTTTTTCTTTTGTGTCATTAACAAACAAGTAAGCATTCGTCATACTTAATTCGTTTTCGTCGGGAAGGGATTTGTATTTGGCAAATTTCACGAAATCGGCCAAGATGAGGATTTGTTTCAAATGGTCATAAACGGCATCCGTATCATTGAATTTCCGAATAGCGGCTAATATTTCGCCGGATGTCATCTCCATCGCTCCGATACCGAAACGTTCCTCGATGTAGGTTCGCAACGTTTCCGTTATTTCGGAGTAATATTCTTTCTCTTTTCCCATTTGCCATAATTTTTCCTCTTTGATGGCATCCAATTTCCGAATAGCGCGAATATGCGGCGGTACATAAGGTTCTTCTTTCTTGAACGGCACCAACGATTTCTTGTTGATCAAGCGATAAATGATAAAACCGATTAATGCCGCCAATGCAATGATCGTTAATATCAACAGAATGCCCGGAAGGTAGTCCATCAGAACGAACGGGGGTTTTCGAACATCTTTGATGTCGTAAAACTGTCCCGATTCCGTATCAACCGGAAGCGTAGAAACTTTTAAGGCCAATTCGGAGGAAAAAGCGGTGTCTGCACCGGCGATGACTTTGAACGGCGGTAACAAGTACAAAGCAGAGTCAAACGAGGTTATCAAATAATCGTATTTCATCTGCATCCGGTCGTTCCCAATATCAAGGGTATCAATCTTCGAAATTTCCAAGACTTCTACGCCTGTCATCAGCGTATCCGGAATCAAAGGGATTTGAAGCGCTTGACCTTTATTCGCGGCGATTTCCAGATGAATTTTGGTTTGTTGTCCGATCAGAATATTCGTCGAATCAATGGTCGCTCTTATAATTGTTTGCCCGGAAAGAGAAAAAACGCTTATCCCCAAGCAAACGAGCATACCGACAATCGCTTTTATCCGATAATTTTTCTTCATTTCTTTCTTTTATCACCTGCGTTTGTTAAACAATCCGATCAAAGCTTTCACATAATCTTCATCCGTCCGAACGGATACGGAATCAACGCGGCTTCGTTTGAAAGCGTCGTCCATTTCCGTTTGACGTTTTTCCCACCATTGCTTGTAGGCTTCCCTTACGTTCCTCGAATCGGTATCCACATATTTTTCACTGCCGCTTTCGGCGTCTTTAATTTTCACCAAACCTATTTTCGGCATTTCCGTTTCTCGTTCGTCAAATACTTGAATCGCTACCATATCGTGCTTTTTATTTGCAATAGTCAATGCGTGCCGATAATCGCCTTTATCAATATAATCGGAAAATACAAATGCCGTACACCTTTTCTTAATGGCATTGGTAAGGTATTGTAAAACCCGCGAAATATCCGTCTGCGTTTCTTGCGGTTCGAAATCAATTAATTCCCGAATGACATAAAGAATGTGCTTTCTTCCTTTTTTGGGAGGAATAAATTTTTCGATTCGATTTGAAAAAAAGATGACTCCGATTTTATCGTTGTTCTGGATAGCCGAAAAAGCAAGGGTTGCCGCTATTTCGGTAATCATATCTTTTTTCAGCGTTTCACGTGTGCCGAAAAAACGACTTCCCGAAACGTCCACCAAGAGCATTACCGTCAGTTCGCGTTCTTCTTCGTATATTTTGACAAAGGGCTTTGAATAACGAGCGGTAACATTCCAATCAATATCCCGGATGTCGTCGCCAAATTCGTATTCCCGTACTTCCGAAAAAGCCATACCGCGTCCCTTAAACGCCGAATGGTATTGACCGGCGAAAATATTATTCGACAATCCCCGGGTCTTAATCTCTATTTGTCGTACTTTTTTTAAAAGTTCGCTTGTCTCCACGATCCTTACAAATTATGAATTATGAATTATGAATTATGAATTATTAGAGTACAATCATCTGATAATAATTTATAATTCATAATTCATAATTACTTAAGGTACTTCTACTTTGTTTAAAATTTCACTGACAATTTCCTCTGAGGTAAGATTACGCGCTTCCGCTTCATAAGTAAGCCCGATACGGTGACGGAGCACATCGAAGCAAACGGCGCGAATGTCTTCCGGAATCACGTAACCTCTGCGTTTAATAAATGCGTAGGAGCGAGCGGCTAATGCCAGATTGATCGAAGCGCGGGGAGAAGCTCCGAAAGAAATCATATCTCTCAGATTGGGGAGTCCGTGTTCATGCGGAAAGCGAGTAGCAAATACAATATCAACAATGTACTTTTCAATTTTTTCGTCAATATAAACGTCATTCACTACTTTACGAGCGTCCAATATCTCCTGTTTTTTCAAAACCGGCCGAATGTCTGGTTTTGCTTCGCCGATATTTTGCCGAATGATTAATTTTTCTTCGTCTTTCTTCGGATAATTGATAATTACTTTCAGCATGAAACGATCCACTTGAGCTTCGGGCAAAGGATAAGTTCCTTCCTGTTCAATCGGATTTTGCGTAGCCATTACCAAAAACGGTTCGGGAAGTTTATAGGTTTTTTCCCCAATGGTTACCTGACGTTCCTGCATGGCTTCCAACAAAGCGCTTTGAACTTTAGCCGGCGCCCGGTTAATTTCATCAGCCAATATAAAATTGGCAAAAACCGGACCGTGTTTCACTAAAAATTCTTCTTTCTTCTGGCTGTAAATCATTGTTCCTATTAAATCGGCAGGAAGCAGGTCTGGAGTGAATTGAATGCGACTGTATTGAGCGTCTATCAAAGAAGCCAACGTTTTAATCGCCAACGTTTTTGCCAAGCCGGGTACTCCTTCCAACAGAATATGTCCGTCGGACAATAAACCGATTAATAAGGATTCCACCAAATGCTTTTGTCCGACAATCATCTGGTCCATGCCCATAAAAATCATGTTGACAAAGCCGCTCTTACTTTCAATTCTCTCGTTAAGTTCTCTAATATCAACTGTTTGACTCATAAAAAAATAGTTGTTATAGTTTCTAAAATCGGTATTTCATTTTGACGATGCAAAAGTATAAATGTTAATCGTGAATGAAAGAGTTTTCAAGTTAAAAATGATTAATTAATTATTTTTTTGTATTAAAAAACCCTTAAAGATACTTTGCTGCCATTTCCTTTGCTTTTTGTACGGAAGCCGGATTATTGCAATCAATCCGGTATTTTTCGGCCGGAGGAATAGAAATTTTTATACCGACGGGCAATATCCCCGGATCGGATAATACATCTCTGTTTTCCAAATAAATATATATCCAAAATGCTTTATCTCCGTATTCTTTCAACGCAATGGATGTTAAGCGTTGACCGGCAACAACGGTTATTTGTTTCGATTCGCCGGATTTTCCCGGAGTGGTTGTTCTTTCAGTCGGTTCCTTTTTCACCGGTTCCACTTTTTTCGTCGCTTCAACCGGCGGTGGAACGATACTGTCTCTGAAAACTTCAGAAACCACGGGAACCGTATCTTTCTCCGATACGGATTCTTTCAGAACAACCGCAGGCACAGACTTCTTTAAGGGAATAAACTTTTCAAAAGGAATCAGTTTTTCAAATTGCTTCAAGTAGGCAATATAACCCAATGCCGCCAATAAAAGAACAGACAGGATTCCTATAATTATTCGCAACCGACGTATCTTCTTTTTGTTTTTATAGTATCGCTTGCGATCATGATGGTAATCGCAATCGCGCCAATCGGAGTCTATATTCTTCTTAATGATTATTGATTTTTTATCGGGATACGATTTTTCATTTTCGTATGTTTGCTCATCGGGAATCGGTTCATCATCCGGAACCGGTTTTTCTTCTTCGAAAACGAGTTCCTCTTCTTCTTCGCTGATGGGTTCTTCTTCGGAAACAATTTCTTCCTCCTCTTCGATGATCGGTTCTTCTTCGAGAATGATTTCCTCTTCCTCTTCAGAAGTAAGTTCCGGTTCTTTCGAAGCCTCTTCTTCCGGACGCAATTTTAATTCTTCCGGTTGAAATCCCTCTTCCAACTCGATGGTTTCGAAAAAAGCAAAGGGTTCGTTGACCGTTTCCGCCAGTTTTTTATCGGGCGAAAAAGCGACTTTATAATGCGCCGGGATTAAAACTCGTTCGCCGGTGGTCACATCAATACTTTCCCGATCTTCAACCGATGAAAGTTTAAAAGCGCCTAAATCTTTTATTTTTAACGATCCGCTTTTAATCAATTCTTCGTTCATTACTTCAAAATATTCCCGAAGAAACGTTTCCGCCTCTTTTTTGGGAATTGCCGCTTTTTCGGCCAAAAGCGCGGATAAATCTTGAAAATTGATTTTTTCGTTCATGGCTTCATCTCTTTGATTTTTTTATTTAAGGATACGGATGCTTTGTATTTAACGATTAATTTCGGAGGGACAAGCAATTTTTTTCCTGTATTGGGATGAATACTGATCCGTTCTTGTCTTTTCTTTACCTCCAAGGTTCCGAAGTTCATCATTGAAACGACATTATTTTTGACGAGTTCCGCGGTTATTATCGCAGTCGTTTCATCCAATCTTTTTCCGACTTCCGTTTTGGATAATTGCAGGCGTTGAGCCAATGCAGTCTGTAATTCAGAATAATTCATAATCTCAGATTTGTTTGTGTTAATTGTATTCTATACTGCCGAACCAATCGAGCAGTTGCGTTCCGATGATTTTTACCCGGTAAAACCGGCCCGGAGTTAAAGGTTGTTTTTTCTCTATTAATACTTCCGGATCAACTTCCGGCGAATCGTATTCGGTTCTTCCAATATAAAAATCCGGTTCTTCACGATCAATAATCACTTTCAATGTTTGCCCGATTTTGCTTTCTCCGATTTCCTGTGCAATCTGTTCTTGTACAGTCATAAGCCTATCCATGCGTTGATTTTTTATTTCCGGTTTAACATCGTCTTTATAATGCTTGCAAGAATAGGTTCCTTCTTCGGCGGAATAGATGAATGCTCCCAAGCGTTCGAATCGCATCTCTTTCACAAAATCCAATAAATCGGTAAAATCCGTTTCCGTTTCACCGGGATGACCCACCATCATGGTTGTACGGAGATAAATTCCCGGCACTTCCCGTCGAATGGTTTGCAAGAGTTCCCGCGTTTCTTTTTGAGAAATGTTCCGTCGCATCCGTTTCAACATCGCATCGCTGCTGTGTTGTAAGGCGATGTCCAAGTATTTGCAGATGTTGTCCCGTTCGCGCATGACGGCTAACACGTCCGTCGGAAATAAAGCCGGATAAGCATAATGCAGACGAATCCATTCTACGCCTTCCACATCCGAAATCCGTTCGAGCAGTTCCGACAAACCGAATTTTTTATAAATATCTTTTCCGTAATAAGTTAAATCTTGTGCAATCAATTGAAATTCTTTGACTCCCTGCTTAACAAGCGACCGAACTTCCGCCACAATTTCGTCCGGCGGTTTCGATTGGTATTTTCCGGTAATCAGCGGAATCGAACAAAACGAACAGGTGCGATTACATCCTTCCGCAATTTTAAGATAAGCGTAATGAGCAGGGGTAGTCAATAAACGTTCCGAAGCCAATTCCCGGCGATAGGTTTTCCCTAAATCGGATAAAAGTTCTTTCCAATTGAATTTTCCATAAAACTTATCCACTTCCGGTATCAGTTTTTGCAGGTCTTTTTGGTATCTTTCCGATAAACATCCCATGACAAAGAGTTTGCGAATTTGTTTGTTTTTCTTTGCTTCGCCAAATTCGAGTATCATCCGGATGGATTCTTCCTTTGCGCTCTCAATAAATCCGCAAGTATTAATCACAACAATATCGCCTCGGGGAGATTCCGGATCATGAGCGACCGAATAGCCGTTGGCTGCAAATTGACGCATCAACAATTCCGAATCAACTAAATTCTTGGAACATCCCAAAGTAACAATATCAACTTTATTTTTTCTCATCCCCTCCAAATAAGGAATTGACAAATTCTCTTTTCCGGAACACCTGCAAATCTTCCAATCCTTCGCCCAAACCGATGTATTTTACCGGTACATGCATTTGGTCGGATATGCCGATTACTACCCCGCCTTTGGCTGTCCCGTCTAATTTTGTGATTGCCAATGCCGTAACTTCCGTAGCAGCGGTAAACTGCCGCGCTTGTTCGAACGCATTTTGTCCGGTCGAACCATCCAGAATCAGCAGAACTTCATGAGGAGCATTGGTAACCACTTTTTTCATAACGTTTTTTATCTTGGTTAATTCGTTCATCAGATTGATTTTATTGTGAAGCCGTCCGGCCGTATCAATAATGACGACGTCGGCTTGATTGGCAACCGCCGAACTCAATGTGTCGTAAGCGACGGAAGCCGGATCGGCGCCCATTTTTTGTTTTACAATCGGAACGCCCACCCGTTCACTCCAAATCGTTAACTGTTCCACAGCGGCGGC
>WRFZ01000181.1 GCA_009778655.1 Candidatus Azobacteroides sp. | reverse complement strand
ATTTTCCGGCTTCCAACTACAACAGGCTTTTAATAGTTCCTGCACCGTATGGAAATTTGCCCGATTTTACGTTTAATATAGATGACATCAAATTACGCGTTTCTTGGGATGATGAAACGGGAATTCAACCGATAAATAATAATACCGATGCAATCATTATTATCGCCGGTTCCAATGGAATTATCAGCGCTAAAGCGGGAAACGGCGCTCCGGTTTCTCTGAAAGTATATTCTGTTTCGGGGCAGGAAATTACCGGCGGCATGAATCAAGTACAAGTAGGAAAAGGCATTTACATCGTAAAAGCCGTGAGCGGAAATGCAAATAAAGTAAGCAAGATTATCGTTCAATAATCATCATCCGGTAATTTCAATACTTGATCAGCATTTGTTCCATAAACAACCGATAATCCGATGGCGTATTGCCCTTTTTCTTTTTGAAAATGCGGATAAAATTGGACAAATTATTAAATCCGCAGGTAAAACAAATTTCGGCAACCGAGTGAGTCGTTTTAGTCAACAGCTGGCAGGCATGGCTGATACGCACGGTGGTCAGGTAATCTTTGAATGACGTATTGGTTCTCTTCTTGAAAAAATGACTGAATGCCGATTCCGACATACTCACCAAGGAGGCTACTTCCTTCAGATTGACGGTTTGGGCATAGTTCTTTTCGATATAATCGCAGACCATTGTAATCCGCCGACTTTTGGAAGTACGAACCACCAATTGCGAGTCATACTGGTTACTGACCAATGTTCTCCGGTCGGAAACGGCCAAATCATTGAGAATGGAAAGAAACTCCAACACCGTTTGAAAGCCCTGCATTTTAGTCAACTTAAGAATTTTTTCTTTAAGGTCCGTTTGCGTTTTTTCGGAAAATACCAATCCCCGCTGGGATTCGATCAGCAGACTTTTTATATTGCCGAATAAGCGTTTTTCCAATATCGGAAAATTCAACAATTTATCGGAAAACTGAATCGTAACGACATGGTTATTTTCTTCCACTTCGCCAAACCACGCATGAGGAACATTCGGACCAACCATCACCAAATCCAAAGCGGAAAAATCCTCTACCGAATCGCCAACCACTCTTTTTCCGTAAGTGTCTATAACCAGATTTATTTCAAAATCGGAATGATGATGTACCGGATAATCGAACTTCGCTGAAGGATGATTTAGTACAATGAATAAATCATCGGAAGCCAAAGGCGTAATTTCTTTTTGAAAATCTTTCATAATATGATTGACGGGTTATATTTATCGGTGTAAATGTAGTAACTATTCCGATAAATACCATCGGTTATTCAAAAAAGTACAATGAATGAACAAAAAACGATAACATTTGCAGGCGCATTTCCTTTTACTTTGCAGAATCAAAAAATAACATTCTGTGGAAACATTTTCAATCGGGTTTATTGACATCTTTATCCTTGTTTTATATGTCATTTTGATCATAGGATGGGGGTTGAAAAACGGAAAAAGTTCCGACACCCAATCTTATTTTTTAGCCGGGCGTTCCATGCCGTGGTGGATTGTCGGACTTTCGTTGTTCGCCGCCAGTATTTCCAGCACCACGCTCATCGGACAATCGGGCGACGCTTACCACACGGGCTTAGCCGTATTCAATTACAACTTAACCGGCGTAATCGTTATGATTTTCTTTGCCGTTTTCCTGCTGCCTTTATACATTCGTTCCAAAATATTCACCATTCCCGAATTTCTGGAAAGACGCTTTGATAAACGTTCCCGTTATTATTTTTCGGCCATTTGTATTATCGGGAATATTTTTCTGGATGCCGCCGGCGCGCTTTATGCCGGCGCTTTAATCATCCGGCTGATTTACCCGGAAGCCAATCTTCAATTGATTATCCTTATTTTTGCAGCGCTTGCCGCTTCCTACACTATTCCGGGCGGTTTATCCTCGGTTATCAAGACGGAACTGATTCAAGCGATTATTCTGATTATCGGCTCGGTAATCCTTACTTTTTTCTGCTTTCAAAAAGGAGGCGATTACTTTATTGACCTTTTTCAAAAAGGCGATTTGCTTGCCAAATTAATTCGCCCGATGGACGACCCGGCCACTCCTTGGTTGGGATTGATCGTCGGGATGCCTGTGTTGGGGATTTATTTCTGGGCAAACAATCAAACGTTGGTTCAACGGGTGTTGAGCGCCAAAAGTGTGGACGAAGGACGCAAAGGAATCATACTTAACGGATTTATTACCTTGACCACGCTTTTTATCATCGCCATTCCGGGATTGATTTCCCGCGGCTTGTTTCCGGGATTGCCCAGTCCCGACATGGTCTATCCGACGATGGTCATTCGGTTGCTTCCCGTAGGATTACTCGGAATTATCTTGGCGGCATTATTATCGGCGCTGCTATCGTCGTTGAGCGCTATTCTCAATTCCACTTCCACTTTGTTCACGATGGATTTTTATGCGCAATTCCGTCCGAATGTCGGTCACAAAAAAATGGTATTAACGGGTAAAATAACGAGTTTGATTATTATCATTATTGCTGCCTTATGGGCGCCTCATATCGGGCGCTTCGGCTCTTTACTCAAATATTATCAAGAAATGTTGTCGTACATTGCGCCGCCCGTTGTGGCCGCTTTTCTTTTGGGAATTTTCGGCAAACGGGTGAACGGAAACGGCGCTTTTACCGGATTGATCGCCGGATTGCTGATCGCTGTTTCCCTGCTGTTTTTCAAAAAAGACCTGTTCGGCAATCTGCATTTTTTATTGGTTGTCCCGTTCTTACTGCTCATCAGTATGGCCGTGATTTACGGCGTAAGTCTGTGGAGTCGGAAGCCGGAACCGGAAAAACTGAACAATACCGTGTTTTCCATGAGCGACTTGAAAAAAGAATGGCGCGGATTATCCGCAGCCGGTTGGTATAAAAATTATCTTTTTTATGCGATACTCCTTCTTTTTTCAAGCGCAATCATTTGGATAATTTTCAGATAAAATAATTAGAAACTAAATACATATGAAATTAAAAAAGTATGCAGGCAACCCCATTTTGTCGCCCTTGGCGGAAAACGAATGGGAATCTTTAGTGACATGTAATCCGGGGGTTTATTATGATAACGGTACATTTTATATGCTTTACCGAGCGGCAGGCCACGACAAAGAGCATGTGATCCGTTTTGGTTTAGCTACAAGTAAGGATGGTTTTCATTTCGAACGCTTTTCGAAGTTGCCGGTTTTTAGTCCGGGCAAGGACAGTTTCGATTCCGGTTGCATAGAAGATGCGCGAATTGTTAAGTTCGACGATGAATATTACATTACCTACGCCTATCGTCCCTTCCCTCCGGGACAATATTGGAACTTTAAACACGATGAAGTGCTTTGTCCGGCCTGCGGCGAGCATACGCCTTTAGCCTTGAAAAACAATCTGGGTAATTCGGGTTTGGCGATAACCAAAGATTTTGTTCATTTTCGCCGGTTGGGAAGAATAACCACGCCGGTATTGGATGATCGGGATGTGATTCTTTTCCCCGAAAAAATCAAGGGAAAATATTGGATGCTGCATCGTCCGAAACAATACGTCGGCGCCGAATACGACGTGGAACATCCGGCGATTTGGGTAAAAAACTCGGACGACCTGTTGGATTGGGAAAATCGGGAAAGCCGATTGTTGATGCCAGGCATTCCGGGTACATGGGAAGAAAAGATCGGGGGAAGTACGCCTCCGCTTCGAACCGACAAAGGATGGTTGGTCTTGTATCACGGAGTCGAAAACGGAGGCTTAGGCTATTATCGTGTGGGAGCCGTATTGCTCGACATAGACAATCCGATGAAAATCATTGCCAAAACGCCGAATTTCATCATGGAACCCGAATATGAATATGAAATAAACGGTTATTATAAAGGTTGCGTTTTCCCCACGGGAAATGTTATTTTGGACGACACGCTCTATGTTTATTACGGAGGCGCGGATAAATATGTCGGAGTAGCGACCTGTTCCGTAAACGAATTAATTCAATACATGAAAAAACCATGAAAAAAAGAATATTTGCGATCTTGACAGGTTTATGCTTGGCGGTTGCCTGTACTTCCCCCAATGAATTGAAGGTAACGGTTTCGCCGGAACCGGCGAGTACCAGATATATCGGTAACGGGGTAGAATGGGATCCGTATGACGAAGCCGAATCTTGGGACGCAGCTCTGTCGGAAAGCGATTGGCAAAAATTATTTGAACGGCTGGATTTCATGCAACCGGCTTACGTCCGCTGCATGATCAACAGTCCCTACCGATATTACGATCCGGCAACCGGAAAATACGACAAAACCCGCAACATTCAGTCTATTTCTCGACTATTGCAATACTGTACCGACCGCAATATCACCGTGGTTTACGGGGAATACAATCCGCCGACTCGGTCAATGAAAGACGCTCAAGAATGGATAGATATGTCCGTGGATTACTTGAACTATTTGGTGAATGAACTTGGTTTCAATTGCATCAAATATTTTGTCATATTCAACGAACCGGACGGCGATTGGGCTTCTACCGACGGAGATTATGAATTATGGAAATCCATGCTCTTCCGGTTCCATGATAAGATGTCGCAATATCCCGGCTTGAAAGAAAAAGTGCAATTCGCCGGCCCCGATGTAGTTATGGAATACAAAAATTCCCGGTCGCTATACGATGCCAAGGGATGGCTTCGGCAAACGGCGCAAGACGCGGATTCCTTAATCGGCGTATATGACATTCACGCTTATCCCGGCCAATCCGAAGTACGAAAAGGCGATTACGCCGGAATATTGTCCGGCTACAAACAACTTGTACCGCCGAACAAAAAAATCATTTTGGGAGAAGCCGGATTCAAATATTGGAGGGAAGCCGATTCTCTGTTAATGAAAGAATACAACCGTCGGTTGGAAGGACATCCTTTTACCAAAGGTTCGGACGCCAACATGTTAGTCTATGACACTTTTTACGGGTTAGACATGGCGCTCTTGTGCATCGAAGTGATGAACGGCGGTTTTTCCGGAGCAGCCGCATGGATGCTGGACGACGCTATGCACAGCAACGGCGATTCCGGAAAACCGGAAGATATTAAATTGTGGGGCATGTGGAATATTCTCGGAGAAGAAGTTTTTCACGATGCCACTCAAGAAGAAATTCGCCCGTGGTACTATGCATGGTCGCTTTTGTGCCGTTATTTTCCGGCCGGTTCGACCATTCTGCAAACGACTTTCGACCGGACGCAAGGCGTATATATTGCCGTGGCCGAACTCAAAGGTAAATATACAATGGCTGCCGTCAATGTCGGAAATACGGATAAGCCCGTAAACATCAGCTTCCCGGCCGATTGGGGCGATGCCTCCCTGTCTGTTTACAACGAAGAACATCCGGTTCCGGCGCAATCGGAAATCACGATCAAAAAAACGCACCGGATGACGATTCCGGCACAAAGTTTTGTATTATTAACAAGTATGTTTTAAATATAGTGACTTAATATGTATTATTATGAAGTATAAAATTAGAAAATTACCTCACGCTATCTTTTGCTATCTCCAAACGTTTGTATTGGTATTTGTTTTGAGTATTTCGCCCGGATATGCCCAAAATTCTCGTCCGGTTACGGTAAGCGGAATCGTTAAAGACAAATCGGGAGAAACGTTGATTGGAGTAAGCATCAGTGTAAAAGAAGAAAAAACACTCGGAACGATAACGGACGCGGACGGTCGTTATACCTTATCTAATGTACCTGCTAATGCAACGCTGGTCTTTTCCTACATAGGCATGAATACCTCTGAAGTCGGCGTAGAAGGCAGGGAAACCGTAGATGTGATTATGTCCGAAGAATCCGTAGGATTAGAGCAAGTGATCGTAACCGCTTTTGCCACCCAAAAACGAGTGAACGTAACGGGAGCGATTTCAACGCTTTCCGGAAAGGAAATCTTAGCGACGCCGGTAGCCAACATCAGCAACGCGCTTGTCGGCAATACGCCGGGTGTCAGCGGTCTGCAAACCAGCGGCGAACCGGGACGAAATGCGGCAACCATTCGCATTCGCGGTATCGCTACCTACGGCAATAATACGCCTTTGATTGTGATTGACGGCGTAGAACAATCGGCAGAACAAGCTTTCTCTGAATTTAATTCCATGGATCCCAATGAAATATTGGGTCTCAGCGTCTTGAAAGATGCGTCTTCAACCGCCGTATATGGTATTCGTGCGGCAAACGGAGTAGTCATCGTTACCACGAAGCGGGGAATTTCCGGCAAGCCGGTCATCAGTTTTTCGTCCAACTTCGGAGTTACCAAAGCTTCCAATCTTCAACACAATCTGTCGTCTTACGATTGGGCGTCCATGCGGAACGAAGCGATTGACACCGAAATACGAAGTTATGCAAGCGCCGCGAGCAATTCCATGTATAAATACAGCGATACGGATTTGTGGAAATTCAAAAACAACCGGGATTTCACTTCCGATGAAGTAGCCGCTATGACGAACTTAACTTCCGACCAACGAACGTCTCTATTGAACAGTCCGGCTCTGTATTACGGCAGTCATGATTTATACGGGGAACAATTCGGGCAATACGGGCCGCAAACCCAATTCAACTTGAATGTTTCGGGCGGTAACGACCGGCTGAAGTATTTTGCATCCATCGGTTATTTTTTTCAACAGGGGATTACCAAAGCGGAAAAATATTACGGCGCCGATACCCAATCCTCTTTCAACCGGTATAATTTTCGTTCCAATTTTGATATAAACGTGTTGCACAACTTGAAAATATCAATTAATCTGGCCGGCCAAATGGGAAGCGCCAAAGGTCCCGGTATAGGCGATAATACTACCGATTTCGATCCTTACGATTTGAGCGGACGTTACAAACAAATTATGCAATATGTATATGACGGAAATCCGATGTCTGCACCCGGAATTATTGATAATCACTTGATTAATGATTTTGCGGGGACGCCCGGTTCGGTACAGAATCCGTTGGCTGTAAAAACCAACAGCCAGATAGGCGCTCAAAATGCCATTTACAATTTATTGGCCAGCGGTACGGGCATCGTGGACAATACTTTGCTGGATGCGACGATTAAAGTGGAACATGAATTGGATTACCTTTTGAAACATCTGAAATTGCGGGGAACGGTGAGTTATCAGGACAATTACAACCGCGTGACCTTGATTAATCCGTCCATTCCCGCCTATACCGTGCAACGCAATTTGGAAAATCCGAATGTATTGGAATATTTCGGAGGCGCTATCGGTCAAGACAGTTTCACCCAATGGGGATACAGCAATTGGAATAAGTTGTATTTAGATGCCGGTTTGGACTGGACTGAAAGTTTCGGTCCGCACAACCTTTCGGCTTTGCTTTTGGGAAAGGCCACCAAATATTATATGCCCGATGACAGCAACAACACCAATACGCCTTCCGGCGTGATCGGGTTGGTCGGACGGGTTACTTACAATTACGATGAACGCTATTTATTGGAACTGAATATGGGATACAACGGTACCGAACAGTTTCGGAAAGGGAAACGGTTTGGTTACTTCCCGGCTTATTCCATCGGTTGGGTTCCTACCAGCGAAAAGTTTTTTCCGAAAAACCCATGGGTAACGTTTGCTAAAATCCGCGCTTCCTACGGAGAAGTCGGTAACGACCAATTGGGAAGCGACAATAAGCGTCGTTATCTCTACCTGCCCAATACCTACCTCTTGAATCAGAACGGTTATTGGTGGGGAAATACCGGCAATACGGCAAGCGATTATTATGCCGGAGCCGTCGAAGGAACATTGGGAAATCCGAATGTAACCTGGGAAAAAGCGAAAAAGACAGACGCCGCCATCGAACTGAGATTTCTTACCGATCGCCTTTCTTTTTCGTATGATTATTTTCACGAATCGAGAAATGATATTTTAACCGTGTTGGGAATTATACCGGGTATTTACGGCGTGGATGCGTCAAAAGTGCCGCCCGCCAATGTCGGAAAAACGTCCAACAAAGGATATGAAATCGTTTTGGGTTGGGCGGATCGCACCGGAGGAGGAATCGGTTATTCGATAGAAGGCAACTTAAATTATTCGAAAAATAAAATCATCTACCGGGCGGAAGCGCCGAATCCCTATTATTGGATGAATCAGACCGGTTTCAGCATCGGTCAACGTTTCGGATTGAAAAGCGACGGATTGTTCAATACCGTCGAAGAATTGGCTAACCGTCCCTACAACAATTATACCAGCAACAAAGCCACTTTGGGAGATATTCGCTACGTGGACTTGAACGGCGACGGTATCATCAATAACCAAGATGTTGCGCCCATCGGTTATCCGAATTTTCCGCAATATTCTTACGGAATTAAAATAGGATTCGATTACAAGGGATTTGACATCCAAGCGTTGTTCAGCGGAACCGCTAACGGCTCTTTTTATGTCACTCCCGGAATGGCCATTCCTTTTTATAAATATGCGGGAAATGCTTGGCAATGGGAATTTGACGGACGATGGACGCCGGAAAAATACGCTGCCGGAGAAAACATCACTTATCCTCGCGCCTTATTCAACGGAACCACATCGGATAATAATTATCTGACGAGCGATTACTGGATGTTTTCCACTGATTACTTCAAATTGAAAAACGTTGAAGTCGGTTATACTTTTTCGTCGAAGCGGAAATTTATGCAACGGGCGGGTATTTCTTCTCTCCGCGTTTATCTGAACGGAAACAACTTGATTACTTTTCAAAATGCCATGCGTAAACTGGGAATTGACCCGGAAACTTCAGACGGCAGCAGCGAAAATAACCCGGCGTCCTATATTTATCCGCTTACGCAGGTTTTCAATATGGGGTTTAATATACAATTTTAAGTAAAGAATGACGGATATGAAAAAGATATTGATTTTGTTATTTACAATCACTTTGTTTTCTTGCGAAAATACATTTTTGGAAATGCCGGATACTTCCGGAACCGTTGATTTGGATGAAATCTATTCCTCGACCAAAAATGCGGAAAGCGCATTAGCCAAATGCTATCGCGATGCCTTGAAACACGGTTGGCCTACCGGCTGGGGCGTTTCGCACGGAACCTTGGGTTCGATCTCCGGCGAACGTTATCGCGGATACAACTGGCATGGAACGTACATCATCAGCGAAGTGGGATTGAGCGTAAACGGTTGCGACCAGTCCGACGCCGGCGCCGATAGTTTTGCCGATAACTGGGCGTGTGTCCGCGAGTGTTATCTCGTTTATGAAAACATTGACCGCGTTCCGGATATGGACGAGTCAATGAAAAACAACTACAAAGGCGAAGCATTGGCGTTGATAGCTTATCGCTACATGGGAATGTTCTATCGTTACGGCGGTTTACCGTTGGTGACCAAATCTTTTGAAGCGAGCGACGATTTGAATATTCCGCGTTCGTCCTTGCAGGATACTTACGATTTTATTCTTGATTTATGCGATAAAGCCTTGGCGCTGGTTCCCGATAATTATAATCAAGACACAAAATATACGGGACGTATCCAAAAAGGCGCCGTACTGGCAATCAAAGCGCGCTTACAACTGTTTGCCGCCCGTCCGCTGTTTAACAGCGCAACGCCTTATCTTTCCGATTCGAAAACCGACCAATTGGTTTGTTTCGGCAATCAAGACCCGAATCGGTGGAACGAAGCAATCGCTTCCAACGAAGCGGTGTTGACTTGGGCAAATGCCAACGGGTATCATTTGTTGAATACCGGCGGCGGAGCGGGACAACCCAATCCCAATGCGGCAGCGGATTATGGAACAGCCGTTTCTTTTCCCGGAAATGACGAAGTGATCTTAGCTTATAAATACGACAGTTCCGATCAGGGAAATAATTACATCGCGTACTATTACAATACTTCCAATTATTGGACGAACAATCACTACGATACGGACAATGTCGGGTTGTTAACCAATTTTCTGGAAAACTATTATTATGCCGACGGAACAACGCCCGATTGGCCGAAGGTGGGAGATGCGCAACCGCGTCCGGCAAGCGACTGGATAGATCATGTTAACAAAATGGAAGCGCGTTTCCGTGTGGATTATATCGTACCGGGAGTGGAATCCTTAGTAAATCCGGGCGATAACAACTGGAGTTTGTCGGGTTGGGGACGAAAAACCGGCAATACTTTTAATATCAATGCGGCGGCGCCGGATGTTTTTCCGGGCGTGGGAGAATCGGGAAAAGGTTGCGGAGCGCCTACCAAGTTCTACTACAATGCCGGCGGACGCGTATGGTTCGAACCTCCTTTGTTTCGCATGGCGGAAATCTATTTGAATTTAGCGGAAGCCTACAACGAAGTCGGCAATTCGGCAAAAGCCTTGGAAAATTTGAATCTCGTACACAATCGGGCCGGATTACCTTCCATCACGGAAACAGATAAAGATAAACTCCGCGCTTTGGTTCAACGGGAAAAGGCAATCGAAATGGAAGGCGAAAATCGCCGCTATTACGATGCAAAACATTGGAAATTGGCGAATATCGGAGCCGGCATTATCGGCGGACAAATGCGGGAATTTCAGTTCTTGGTGGATCAATCCAAGACCGGCGGCAATCAAAACCTGCCGGATTGTTTGATTTCCTATTGGGACGCCAACACTTATGTGGCTTACTGGAATCCCAAAATGTATCTGGAACCGATTCCTCAGAGTGAAGTGAACAAAGGGATAATCGTTCAAAACCCGGGATATTAACTTATAATAAATGAAAATTATGAATAAAATACAAAATATCGGGAAATGGATACTCGGAGGTATATTTATTTTCGCGGGCGTAAACTTGACGGCACAGGAACAGAAACCGGACAGCATCGTTCCGGGAAGAGCATTTCCTACAACAATAATCAGTAATACGGCAGCTGTTTCAACGGCAGAAGGGACGATTTTGGGTAAAACGGTTTCCATGAGTCTTCCCAACAGCTTGGCGGGGCAAATGAGCGGTTTGTCTATCACGGAAAGCAGCGGTATGCCGGGCGACGTCGCGGGTTGGTTGATTCGCGGCTTCGGAAGTTACGGAATATCAACCATGAACATTGCAAAAATTTATGTGGACGGTTTTGAAGTCAACAGCGATTTTCTCCAAAATCTTTCGCCGATGGAAATAGAAACGGTTTCCGTATTGAAAGATGCAGCTTCTTTGGCTACTTTCGGTATGCGAGGCGCCAACGGCGTTATTTGGATTGAGACCAAACGGGGAAAAGCAGGTAAACCGACCCTTTCCGTGCAAGTCCGAGGCAGTCTGCAAAAACCGGTCAATACGAATAAAGCTTTAGATTCTTATACTTTTGCTTCGTTATACAATCAAGCGGCGAGCAACGACAACGGACGGGTTTGGACGCCCTATTATTCGCAAGAACAATTGGCCGATTACCAAAACGGTAAAAGTCCGAATACAGACTGGTATAAGGAAGTACTGAAAAATACGGGTAACTATGTGGATGCTAATGTGCTGTTTAACGGCGGAAATGAAAGCGCTCGTTATAATATCGTATTCAATTACGCCGATCAGAACGGTTTATTGAACATTAACAACTCGGGCGATAATAAAGATAAAGTATCCAATATGGATATGAACAAATTTAATTTGCGGTCGAATTTCGATTTGGATATGTTGAATATTTTTGAAGCGAAAATTGATTTGGGCGGAAGGATTGAAAACATAAAAAATCCGAATTACGACATGGATACTTTGATGAATAATTTAGCCGGTTATCCTTCCAATATTTATTTTCCCTACGATGACGAAGAACAAACCCATTATTCGGGGACGACGCTGTATCCGAATAATCCGGTAGGGTCTATCAACGGTTTGGGTTGGGAGTCTTCCCGTTTGCGTGTTTTGCAGGGTAACTTTACGCTCAAAGAAAAATTAGACTTCATCACTCCCGGACTGTACTTGAAAGAAGGCATTTCATTTTATTCAAGAACATTAAGTACGTATAATAAAACACGGAATTATGCCCGCTACTACAACGGCCAGACGACTACTACCGACCAGACGACTTCAATCACGGCAGGCGGATACGGTTCAGGCGGAATGGAAACATGGAAACAATACCTTGTTTCGGCGGGTTACGAACAGCAATGGGGTAAGCATGCTTTACTTTCCGCCGTTAACTTTCACGCTTCCGATTATCAAGGCGATGGTCGTTTCAATTACAAATACCATTACTTGAATTACAACGGAAGAGCGAACTATACGTATGACAATCGCTATGTGGGCGAATTTGGATTTTCCTATTTCGGTTCGGACGCTTATGCGCCGGGTAATCGCTTCGGATTTTATCCTTCGCTTTCGGCCGCATGGATTATTTCCAATGAAGCCTTTTTGAAAGAAAATCCGATTGTCAAGTTACTGAAATTGAGAGCTTCCGTCGGAAAAATCGGCGGCGCTGATACGGATGAAAACACCGGAAACTTCGGCTCCAACGGACGCTTTTTATACCAACAGTATTACTATTATACCGGCGGATTCAATAGCGGTAACACGACGCCTTACCGGTGGAACAGCGGACTGGCTCCGATATTTATAGCCAATCCCAACGTTTTTGCGGAAAAAAGCATGAAATACAATGTCGGCTTAGATATTAATCTGATTAATAAAATCGGTTTGACTTTGGATGCGTTTCTGGATAAACGCAGCAATATTCTGACTTTCGACCAAACGCAAATGCAGTATTACGGAATGAATTATTACATGGACAATGTCGGTAAAATGACGAATAAAGGCTTGGAAGGAACTGTTACATGGAAAGACAAAGCCGGCGATTTCGAATACGCTTTGTTTGGAACGGCGTCTTACGCAAAGAATACCATTGATTTCATGGCTGAAGTTCCTACCGCTTATCCTTATAATGCATTAACCGGTCGTGCGTTGGGTACGAGAATCGGTTTGGTGGCCGACGGATTCTATCAATTGGAAGATTTCAATGCCGATGGTTCATTGAAGCCCGGATTGCCCGTTTCGACTTTCGGTTCCGTACAACCGGGTGACCTTAAATACAAGGATTTAGACAACAACGGCTATATTGACGAAACGGATGTTACCGAAATAGGGAAACCGTTTTATCCGAATTTCTATTACAGCTTTGGCGGAAATCTGAAATACAAAGGTTTTGACCTCAACATTCTGTTTCGCGGCGCTGCCGGTTCTTCCGTTAATATGATGGATTATCCCGAACAGTTTATGGCTTTTGTAGATAACGGCAATGCGTATCCCATCGCCCAAGGCGCTTGGGCGTATTATCCGGAGCAGGGTATTGACACGCGGGCTACGGCTACTTATCCGCGATTAACCGCAACGAGTAACGCCAATAATTATCACAGCAGTTCTTTTTGGATACGAAGCAACAATTTCCTGCGGATTCAGTATATTGAATTGGGTTATACAATCGCCAAGGTACGGGTCTTCCTAAATGCGACTAATCCTGTCACTTGGAGCCGACTGCTGAAAGACTATAATATGGATCCGGAATCTTATTTCGGATATCCGTCCCTTCAATCCTATACGCTGGGAGTATCTGTAACATTTTAATAGCATACATATATGAAAATCAAATATAGTAAAACATTCGTCTTTATCGTTTTCGCGTTACTCTTATGGAGCGGATGCAGTGATTTCTTAGATACAAAAATAGATACGGATTTTACGCCGGAAGCGATTGAAACCAATCGAAGTACTTTATGGTCGTTTGGTAATGCCATGTACAGTCCGATACAATTGGGTTTTGCCGCCTTGGACAGTAACTTTTTCGCTGCCGCCTCGGACGAAGCGCAACGAACCCGGGAATCGGGTTACACCTACCTGTTCAACAGAGGGATTATCAGTCCCGATAATGTGAATTCGGCAACCGATACTATCTATTCTAACTGTTATGAAGGCATACGAGCCGCTAATTTCTTTCTGGATTTTGCCCGAAACGGGGAACAATTGTTAGCTTTGAACCGCGACACGGTAAAAGATTTTATCAATTACGGCAAGGATTTGAGAAATTTGAACTGGTTCAGGGCAGAAGCGCATGTTTGTCGGGCTTATTATTATATGGAATTAATCAAGCGTTTCGGCGGAGTTCCCATTGTGGAAACCACATTAGCTCAATCGGAAAATCCGGGAAAAATTCCCCGTTCTTCTTATAACGACGTGGTAGAATATATTGTACGGGAAATTGATACTTATAAAGACAGTTTGCAAACCAATTGGAAAACGAACCCGGACAATGTGGCCGGAAACGACGGACGTTTTGAATTAAAATCAGCTTTGGCTATCAAGGCTCGCGTACTTTTGTATGCGGCAAGTCCGCTGAATAATCCCACAAACGATAAAACCAAATGGGAGAGAGCGGCAAAAGCCGCCCAAGACGTGATAAACGTTATGAATTACACGATGCCTGCCAATCGAAATTACAGTACTTACTTTCAAGGCAATAATGCATCATCCAATGCTGAAAGTATTTTCTTGTGCCGGTCGGCGGCAAGTAATTTTTTGGAACGAGCCAATTACCCGATTGCTACGCCGGGAGGAAACAGCGGCATTACTCCTACCGAAAATTTGGTTGCCGCATACGAATATATCGAAACGCCGGATCCGCTCAACCCTTACAGTAACCGGGATCCACGTTTGGCGGCGACTGTGGCAACGAATGGCAGCACATGGAACAGCCGCACCATTGACGAATCGCCCGGCGGAACCGACGATATGCGGAAGCCCAATGCAAGCAAGACCGGTTATTATCTGAAAAAGTTTATTCGAGACAACTTGAATCTGACGCAAAACGCTACCGACCCCGATGTGTGGATTATATTCCGTTATGCGGATATACTTCTGATGTATGCGGAAGCAATGAATGAAGCTTACGGTCCGGACGCTCAACCGGAAGGATTTACAATGACCGCCCGACAAGCCTTGACCCAAGTCCGAAACAGCGCAAGTACTTCCTTGCCGTCGGTTACGGTTACGGATGTCGCGGAATTTAGAAATGCGGTGAAACACGAACGTCAAGTGGAATTGGCATTCGAAGATCATCGTTATTGGGATTTGCTTCGCTGGAAAGATGCGGAAACCGTGCTGAACACACCGGTACAAGGAGTGGAAGTAAGCAAAGACGGAGCCGGTAATTTTGTTTATCAAATAAAAAACGCCGGAGAAAGAGTGTTCCAAACGAAAAATTATCTTTTACCGTTTTCCCGTTCCGAAGTGATCAACTCCGGAGGGACGTTGACGCAAAACGAAGGGTATTGAAGAATTATGAATTATAAATTATGAATTATGAATGGGGCGTTATTGCGGGCGTAGCGTAGCGAAGACCCGCAATCCCTCGATAACATAACAGTTTAATATAATTATTTATGAAAAAAATAGCATTAATAATAATCGCAGTTTTATTTTTAGCAGGATTTTCCGGTTGCGAAAATGGCGAAGGTACGGACGATTACGGATTTGCCTATATCTACATGCCGCAAGCCACCGGAAGCGGAGGATTAAACAACAATTATTATGTACCGTCCGGCGATAGCACCTATACCTATAATTTCAAAATAGACGCCGATAAAAATGAATTACAGATTCTGCTGGGCGTGTTGCGTTCCGGCGATTTGTCGAACGCAGCTTATTCGGTGGACATCATCGCCCGTACCGATACTACCGCACAAATTATATCCGACGGATTAGTTGAAAACGGAATGATATTTCCGGCCTCACTGTATTCCCTGCCTCAAAAAGTAGAGGTTGCAGCCAATGAGAGCGGAGCCGGTTTTTACATGGCCGTTCCGGTGGAAGCGTTGAAAAACGACAGTTATACGGACAAAAAGTTAGTTCTGACGGTCGGACTTGCCAATCCTTCCCGGTTTGAATTGAGCGCTACGAATACCAATACCGTAGTCATTCTGGATGTAAATGCCATTAGAGCGCATCTTCCATGAAAAAATACGTATCCGGCTTCCTGTTTCTGTTTTCGATTTTGTTCGTCAATCCCGGATTTGCTCAAATCATTCGGATTCGGGCAACCCATTATTCGATTCAATACGATCGTACCGATATTGAAATCGAATTGAAAGCCCGATGGAACAATCCTTATTTGCAGGAAGAGGTTGCATTGGATATGCTGATAACGACTCCTTCGGGAGAAAATCGGCTGTTGCCTTGCTATTATCAATCGGGCGAGAGCGGACAAGTTTCCGTGTGGAAAGCTCGCTTTACTCCGCAAGAAGTCGGAAAATATCTTCTTCGGTTCCGTTTGACGGAATCGGAGAAGATTTTACAGATTTCCAAAGGACAAACCTTGAAGGTTAGGCGATCCGATAAAACCGGTTTTTTACATACTAAAGATTATTGGACGTTGCAATTCGATAACGGTAAGCCCTTTCGCGGAATCGGCGAAAATATTTGCTGGGAGTCGCGCGATACCGATGATTCTAAATATTTCAACGGTTTACATGAAAAGCCCGACATCTATAATTACGAATATATGTTGCCGAAATTCGCACGGAACGGAGGAAACTTTTTTCGCACATGGATATGTCATTGGAATTTACCGATTGACTACAAAGGCCCTTTCAACAACAGGCGATATACTCCGTCCGACGAATTTTACAATCCGAGCGCATCGGCTAAAATGGATCGTTTGGTAGGGTTGTGCGATTCTTTGCAATTGTATATGATGCTGACTTTGGGGCAGGGGGGGTATTTGGAAAAAGACGGAGGAGTTGCCGTTTCCGCCGAAGATTTCTTTATCAATCCCAAGTCTAAAGAACGCTATAAAAACCGTTTGCGATACATCGTCGCCCGTTGGGGATACAGTCCGAGTATAGCCATGTGGGAATTTTTCAACGAAGTGGACAATGTTCAATTCGGAAGAAATCATGATCCGATAAAAAGCGAATACATTGTGCAATGGCACGATGAAATGAGCCGTTATCTCAAAACGATAGACCCCTATCGGCACATTATAACCACCAGCATTTCGCACCGCGACATTGAGGGATTAAATTCCATAGAAAACATGGATATTAATCAAAAGCATATTTACAAAAATACTTCTTCCATTCCGGAAGAAATTAACCGATACACAGCGGAGTTTAAGAAACCTTATATTATCGGCGAATTTGGTTACGAATGGGATTGGAATAAAAATTTCAATGACTTTGCCGATGAAATGGATACGGATTTCAAACGCGGCTTATGGTACGGATTGTTCTCCCCTACCCCGGTAACGCCCATGAGTTGGTGGTGGGAGTTTTTCGACAGCCGAAACATGGTACCTTACTTCCAAGGTGTAAGGGAAATCAGCGATAAAATGCTGGCGGCAGGGAACGGCTCATTTGAATCGTTGTCTGTAAAAGCGGACAACATCCGGGCTTTGGGAGTTCGATGCGGCGAAACATTATTTGTTTATCTGTTTAATGAAAGAACAACGCCTGTTACAACAAATATAACGATTGAGAACCCCAAGAACCGTCGGTATGAAATACAAGAGTTTGATCCAGCATCCCGAATTTACAAACCCGGTAGCGATGCGGAATATGTCGCATCGGAAATCAATATAAAAAAATTATTCTTGGGCGCCGGGCAAGAAAAAGTGTGGATAATACTACCCAAATAATCCCGGCAAAGATAATAAAACGTCTATTCTTATTAAGCTCTGTTTTTCATATTCTTTTTGCGAATAAAATCATTTCCTCTTTGTCGTAGCACCGGTTTTACTGAAAAAAGCATACTAAAGATTTTTCTGATTTTTGAGAGTTGTATATAAAGTTGAAAATAGCGCTATACTAATGTCAGCGCTTGCGGATTGTCAAAAGTTGTAGTTTATTGGGTAAGAAATTGAATAACAAGATATAATTGAATATATTTTACTTTTAAATTAAAAGAAATGAAAAAAATATACGGTTATCGGATATATCACCTAAAATGCTTATCTTTACAAAAAATATGTAATCAGATGAATATACTGAATTTTATATTGCAGTACGCGGACGAATTAAGTTGTCGAAAGAAGTTCAAGGATTTTCGTGATAAGCAAGGAGTTATTTGTCCTAAATGCGGACACAAAGAACACTATTGGAAAAAAGATAAAGAATGTTATGAATGCAAGCAATGCGGTAAACGTCGAAGTTTACAAGCCAATACAGTAATGCATGGTTCTCAATTACCTTTTCGATATTGGTTTATCGCTATTCATTTGTTAACAAGTATAAAGAAAAGTTTTTCAGCCAGTGAAATTCAACGCCAATTGGGGCGCAAATATTATGAACCTGTTTGGGCTATGGTTCACAAACTGCGTCAAGTGATGAGAATACGAGATGAAAAATATACTTTATCAGGAATACATGAATTAGACGAGGGATTTTTTTCCACAGAAACAGAAGATGATGAAAAAATATACCCTTGAAAAAGGGACAAGAAGTCAAAAAAGAGCAAAGTATTTGTCATGGCAAAGAGTAGTCCATGGGAAGGAAAAACGACTAAAAAAGGCAAACTTGGAAAGGTTGGTCATATTAAAATGATTATTATTGACGACTTAAAGGCAGAAACAATTATTTCACCAGTCAAGGAGAATGTTTGCAATGAATCAAGCATTGATTCCGACAATTCGGCCCCTAACAAATGCTAACAAATGTTTATGAATTGGTATTTGTTAAACTAATCTACACGGTTTGTCTAAAAAGTTTGCTTTGACATCGTTTCAAGTAAAGTAAGTTATGACGTTGATTTTCAATAATTATTTATCTTTTAATATTTTGCAACGATGAATAAAGCAACTTTTTAGAGAGTCTGTATCAAAAATTTTCAATAAAAAAACAATAGTTATGAAATCTCGTCCATTCTTCTTTTTATTGTGTGTAATTTGTTTCACCTTGTCATGTAAACAACAACAAACTGAGGATAAACAACAGCAGGCAGCAGACACAAAAACCGTTTCATTCGAATACGACGACAAGATGCTGAAACTAATGATTTTCAAAGGCATACTTAACGATTCAATTTCGTTGAATGTTATGTTTGATACCGGCGGAAGTAAATATATTCTCATGTCCGATAGCTTAACCGGATTGTTAGCAGATACAATGGTTTATCTGCAAATAGGAACTTATAAATCTACTTGTCCGGTTTACGTTATAGAAAGAAACAATCCGATTTTTCGACATTTTGATGCCATTATCGGATGGCGGTTTTTTGAGGATAAAATTATTGAAATTTCCTATCAGAATAAATTTATTCGTGAATTGGATACAATTCCTGTTACAAATGATTTTTTCCCCATAAAAATGGAAGTAATGAATAATAACCCAAGAATACCCATAAAAATATTTGTACAGGGAAAATGTATTGAAGAAGAATTTAGTATAGATACAGGATTCAACGGAGATATAATGCTAAGTAAATATTTTTTGGATAAATATAAGATAAATTTAACAGGTGCATTCCATGGGGCTTCAATAACAAGTGGAGGTCTTCTTCCCGGAGGCTCTATTCTCGGAGATTCCATTGTATTGGGGAAATTTACGCTATCGGATACGCATATAGGTTTTAGTACTACTAGTGTAGGCGTGCGTAACAGACTAATTGGTAATAAAGTATTAGAGCATTTTACTCTTATACTGGATTTAAAAAATTTTTATTTGTATCTAAAGCCGAATGAATAAAAAATCCTATCAAAAGCGGCATTGATATCTGTTCGCTTTTGAGTGATTGTGTCATTATTATAGAGATCATTCGGCGCAAATCAATTAGGAGAGAGTTATTCCGATAGTATCTGATAGCAAATACCTGTTATATTTTCGGAATATATACTTTCCCGTTAACAGAGAGAAAAAGGTTCTTTTTCCGGCTGAGAACGTTAAAATGATAACCGGACATGACTTTTGTCATGCGATTAAGAGAATGAAAAAAGAGTATGAATTTTATATTAAGAAATCAAAATGAAGAAACTTGAAAAGTTGAGATTGAATCAACTTGCACAAAGAAGTTATTTAAACGAGCTTGAAATGGATCTTTTATGGGGCAGCAGCGGGAATTGCTCCTGCGGATGTCTTTACGCCGGTCAGCCCGGAGGTTCATCTACAAGCTCTAATCAAAGCGCTAACAATGCTTCCGACCTTTATTCTCCCGGATACGGAGGTGGAGGTAGTAATACTAATTATAGCTATGAGTGGTGTGGTACATATATAAATGACAATTATTCTTGTGAAGTGTCTGAAAATTGTTCCGTTCAACCCAATAAATGTGGAAATTAGTATTTAAACAAGTGGGTGTGCCAAAAATCTGCAATTTAGTTAGAGTTTTTGACACACTCCTTTTGCTAAAAATTGTTAAATACGTTGGAAATATGATAGAAAAATATTAATTTGGCGGTTGTTTTTTAATGTATTAAAATAGAATCTATGAAAAAATATTCTCTGTTTTTGATTCCATTATTTTTATTTTTTGTTATGTGTCAAAACAGTAACAAAAAAGCAGAAAGAGTAGGGGCATTTCCTTCGGATACAATTCCGATGCAATACAGTTATAAATACGATAATCTTCGTCTACCGATTTTGGATGGCGTTGTGAATGATTCACTGCATTTTAAAGTATTTTTCGATACAGGCCTTGCGGGTAATCGTTTTATTATTTCGGATAGTTTAAAAAAATTATTCGTTCACGATAGCGCTTTTGTACAAATCGGAAAATTCAAAAAACAAATGAATATTAATTTTTATGGAAGTAATCGAAGGAGTTTTATTAATATGTTAGGGAAAAATACAATTTTGGTAGGTTGGGAGTTTTTTGAAAATAAAATAATTGAATTTGATTTTCAAAATCAGCATATTCTTGTCTATAACGAACTCCCGGATGTTACAGTATATTCAAAAATTAAAATAGCATTATTTCACAACTCTCTTCTAATTCCTGCACAAGTTGTATTACAGGGAAAAACAATGGAAGACACCGTCATTATTGATACGGGTCATAATGGATATGTAAACTTTCATACTGATGAGTATGAAAAACAGGGAATTGATACGACAAAAGCTTACTATGGACAAAGTACAGCGCTTTACGGTTCTATTTCCGGATTTTCTATACCTGCGGATACCATTAAAATTGGGAGCTTGTATGTAGCTAACCAAAATATGAGGATTACATTTGATAATACTAATAATTACAAAGGAAGAAGCTTATTAGGCACTAAAACGATGGAGAATTTTTCAGTTATTCTGGATTTGATAAACTATGATTTATATTTGAAAAAAATTGATAATTAAAATAGTATGGAAAGCTATAAATTAAGTAAGTATAATATTTTCAAAAAGAAAAAAGAAAAAACAATAGGCGTTAATTTATTCAACCAAATGTTATTTGCAATAAGCAGTCGTGATTATGAAATGATATTGAATCATAAAAATTGTCTGACAAAGTTGGAAGAAAATAATCCTGTACTTTTCAGCGCTATGTATAAACTTGGAGTAATAGAAGAAATAAGCGCCAATATACCTGCCATTTTATTGTTAAGAAATCGGATGCAGGTATTTTCGGACAGACACCATCGCTTAATAATTATGCCCACTTTGAATTGCAACTTTTCGTGTTGGTACTGTTATGAAACGCATACAAAGGCAATGATGTCAAGCGATACTGTATGCAATATCATAGAGTATATTAAAAATTAAATTAATTCATGCAGTTGTCTGAAAACGGTTTTTTTAATTAAGCTTATTGCCCTTCATTTGGGCTTATACATTCGATAAATTCTATGATTTATAAATACAGCAACTTGAATTAATTAAATTAACGGTTATGAAGAATATTAGAATAAACATATTCATCTTACTCTCAAGCTTCCTGTTTTCGTGCAGTGCAAAAACACCGAAAACAACAACCGATATTCTCGAAGATACTGTACCATTTGAGTACAACCCCAGATCCTATAGAGCGATATTAATTCCAGGAACTTTGAACGATTCAATTTCTCTACGATATTGGTTAGAAACAGGGACAAAAGGTGTCGTATTTTCTGATAGTTTAGATTTCGATTTTAAGAAAAGGGTACTTGGAAAAAAAGAATATAAGACACAAAAAGCAATGAAAGTACAAATTGGACAATGGGAACAAATTTATAGAGACTCAGCAGATACATATTATCTCGATAAAAGTCAATCCATTTTCCAATGGTTAGGTTATGATATTGCATACTTGCCTTGGTTATTTTTTGATCAAAAAATTATCGAACTATCATTCAGTAAACAATATCTTCGAGAATTATCCGATACCAACGGCTTATTAGGTTATGATTCGGTAAAGATAGAGATAGAGAATGGTTTTTTGGGAATACCGGTTGTTGCTTCTCTACAGGGGGAAAAAATAAGAGAGTTATTAATGTTCGACACCGGTTTCAACGGGAGTATATATTTTGATAACCGCATGATATACAAATATGATATACAATCGGATAGCGCCATTTTCGGAAAAACTCATGGAAAAGGAGGACTAAGTCCTCTTTTTGCAATAATCGCGGATACAATAAAAATCGGCAAATATTTCGTAACGGAAAAGCATTTTGCATACTTTTCCTTAGACGAGGAATGCAGATACCCTTTTTCCGGTCTGATAGGAAACAAAGTTCTGGATAACTTCGACCTTGTACTTGATTTAAAAAATTATTATCTATATCTGAAACCTATCGAAAAACACTAAATTAAAACTCAAATAATCCAGAAAGCTATCGTTTTTTTGAAGAACATAATATGATAGGATTCCAAATAACACCGGATGTAAATAAAGAAAAGCATAAAAGAAGTAATGATTCATTTCAGTAGAAAAATGTTAAAATAGCTCATTTAAACGCTATCAAGGCTGAGGTATCCTTACAAAATAATTAAAAAATGGACAAAGAATAAATATTTAATGGCAGCACATATCCGCTATCAATTGGCAAACCTCAAACAATTAACTTTTGAAGTTACCGATTCTTGTCATTTACAATCCAAGAACCGGCGGTATGAAATACAAGAGTTTGATCCGGCATCCCGAATTTACAAAGCGGGAAGAGATGCGGAGTATATCGCATCGGAAATCAATATAAAAGAATTATTCTTAGGCGCCGGGCAAGAAAAAGTTTTGATTTTGAATCCGGAAAAATGAAGGATTACCAACGATACTCGGATTAATAACCACTCTATCAATTGGACGCTCGTTTTTATTTCAAATAATTCGATTTTCTTAGTAAAAAAATACTTATATTTGGCATAAAAACGCATCATATCAAAATTATTCCTTTCAACCGTATTTTCATTCCTGTTTGTCATCGGTTGTTCGCAGACCAAAGATAACGGCTTGAATTTAAATTTAAGTTTTGAAGACGTTCAAAATGGAAAACCTGCCGTTTGGTATATTTATCCGCAAAAGAATTATACCGTTTCTTTAGATTCCGTAATTGTTAAATCCGGTAAGTATTCAATAGCCATAGAGTATATAGGAGATTCCGCCTATTTCCAACCGGTAACGCTTATCCTTCCGGATAATTATGAAGGAAAAAGCATTACTTTATCGGGGTACATTAAAACGGAAAATGTGACTGAGGGTTATGCCGGATTGTGGATGCGGATTGACCCTCAAATTGCATTTGATAATATGCAACAAACCGGAATAACAGGGACGACGAATTGGAAAAAATATGAAATAACTTTAGCTATGAACCCCGCTAAAACACAGCAAATCGTCTTTGGCGGATTATTGGTCGGAAAAGGAAAAATGTGGTTAGATGATTTGCAGATTACCATTGATGGTAAAGAAATTAAATATGCAAAACCTTACGAAAAAGAACGCTTACCGGCCGAAAAAGACAAAGAATTTGATAGCGGTTCAAATATTGTCTTCCCCCCATTGGACAATCAAAAAATAAATGACTTGGAATTATTGGGCAGAATATGGGGATTCCTAAAATATCATCATCCGGCTGTTGCAATCGGAGATTACAATTGGGATTATGAATTGTTTCGGATTTTACCCGAATATTTGAAAATAACTGATAATACGAAACGAGACGAGTTTATTCTTCGGTGGATCGAAAAATACGGAGAAATCCCCGAATGTAAAACGTGCAAAGAAACTCCTGCCGGCGCTTTACTGAAACCCGACTTATCGTGGATTGATAATGGTAATATGAGTCAAAAATTAAAAGAAAAGTTAAAAGAAATCTATAAAAACCGGTATCAAGGAACGCATTTTTATATTGATGCAGTACAGAATGTTAGAAATCCTGTTTTTACAAATGAAAATCCCTACCCGAATATGCCTTATCCGGATGCCGGATTCCGGTTATTGACTCTCTACCGATACTGGAACATGATTCAGTATTTTTACCCCAATAAATATCTGACCGATAAAAATTGGAATACGATTTTGAAAGAATACATTCCCGAATTTGTTTTAGCGGGAACACAATTGGATTATGAATTGACTTCCTTAAAACTAATAGGCGAGGTAGATGATTCTCATGCCTTCTTGTTGAACGAAAATAAAATCCATTCATTACGAGGAGATTGGATAGCGCCGATTCAAGTCAGGTTTATTGAAAACAAATTAGTGGTTACAAAATGTTACAATCCGGATTTACGGGGAACAACGGGATTAAAAGACGGCGACATTATAACTTATTTTAATGGAAAAACGATTGAAGCTATTGTAGATAGCCTAAAAGAATATTATCCGGCATCGAACGAAGCGGCAAAAATGAGAGATATTGCAAATTATATATTGTGTTCAGACAGCGAAACGGCCCAAATAAGTTATAATTCTTTCAATCAATTAAAACAAAAGGAATTGACGCTTATCAATCGGAGTGATTTAATTTCGTATATGAATAGAAAAGATACCGGCCTTTGTTATAAATTATTAAATGACGATATCGGCTATATTACTTTGAAGACTATAAAAGAAAAAGATATAGATAATATAAAAACAAATTTCAAAAATACCAAAGGCATCATTATAGATATCAGAAACTACCCTTCTGCATTTGTACCATTTTCTTTGGGAACTTATTTCGTATCGAAAAACACTCCTTTCGTAAAATTTACAACGGGAAACCCGGACAATCCGGGAGAATTTATGTTTACCTCGCCTCTTGAAATATTAAAATCGGAAGAAACCTATCCCGGTAAATTGGTAGTTCTTGTCAATGAAGAAACGCAGAGTCAAGCAGAATATACCGCTATGGCTTTCCGTGCCGGAGATAATACGACAATTGTCGGCAGTCAAACCGCGGGAGCCGACGGAAATGTATCGGAAATTGTTTTTCCCGGAGGGTTAAAAACAGTGATTTCCGGCATTGGCGTATATTATCCGGATGGACGGGAAACCCAACGAGTGGGTATTATTCCGGATATTGCAGTAAAACCAACAATCAAAGGGATTCGAGAAGGTCGCGATGAAGTGTTAGAAAAAGCGATTGAAATCATTAATAGTAACAAGTGAGAAATCTATGTTGTAAATATAATATCAAACAAAGAATCGCATTCGGCCTGTTCCATTATCAATAGGCATAAAAAATGCAGGCAAAACTCTTATGCGAGCAATTATTATATCTCATCCCAAGCTTGCCTGCCTTTTCCCTTATTTGATTTTACTCCATCAATTTACAATAATTTTTCTTGAAACTGTTTTATCTTTCAAAGTAACTTGAACAATAATAATTTTTTGAGAAACGACTGCATCCGACAAGGGAATATTTGTCGTTTGACTTACGCCGTTTTTTTCGCAAATCATCAACCCTGCGATTGTAAATACCTTAATTCCGCAAGCATTACTCGGATTGTCAATAATAACAGATAAGGTATTCCTATTGATTAAACTGATTTGTACGCCATTATCCATATCCGAATTGACATTTGAAATAGAAGTAACAACAGCAGGAGCCAGATTAGGTTTACCGTTGGGATAAACCAATTGGGGGTAGCTTTGGTAAAAGCTGTTAGTGGCGGGAGTTATTCCCGCGAACGTACCGTATCCGTCGTTTTCCCACGGGCTTTTCCATGCACAAACGCCGGTGTAGCCATTCCAATAAGCATTAAGATAAGCGTTGGCTAAAGTCGTATTCCAATTGTTTTCATTCACGTTATATCCCGGCGTTTCTCCAATAAGAACCGGTCTGTTGCCGTCATCGAGCCAGTATCCGATAGAAGTCGTGAAATAAGAACCCGAAGATTGCCATTGATACCAATGCGGAGAATAAAAATCAAGATAGGCATCCGGATCATTGTATTGAGCGCGCAAGGAAGATTCACTGTAATTGTTTCCGGCATAAGCGTCTTGATCGGTCCATCCTTTGTATTTATCACTGTTGCAAATAATCCACATCGAACCCACTGTTACGGGTTTTGTCGTATTTTTATGAATATAGGAAGCGCATATAGCCAAGAAACGAATAACGTTGTTTCGAGAAAGATTTCCGCAATTACCGTCTCGCCACATGTGTTCGGGTTCATTACAAATGTCATATCCGAGCACATAAGGTTCATCTTTATACCGCTGAACAAAAGGTACCAAAAAATACTCGCAATACCATTTGGTTTTATTTTCATCATTGATTATTTGTCGAAATTGGTTCCAATTGACTGCATTATAATTATTAATCGTCATATCGAAAGACCAAAAGGTAGGCATGATGTAAATGCGTTTTTCTTTAGAAAGGGCAACTAATTTATCCATATCCGTCCAAAAACTTGAACCGGCTCCGGTAACCGTTCCGTCGCCATTCAACGACGGACTTGAGTTTCCTCCGCCATGAATCCATATTCGAGCCAAGTTAATATTATTTTGCACATATTTTGTAAATTCGCCATTCCACCAGTTAGCGTCATAATTTCGTCCTAAAAAATCCAACCGGTAATCGCTGTTCCATTGCCAAGCAGTGTTTATTCCGTTAAAGAAAATTTCCTTACCGTATGCATAAAATTTATTGCCGCTGATGGTTGCTGTGGGACTGCTGCTGTTAACATTGTTTGAAATAAGCGTAACATTATCTATATAAAAAGAAAAAGCGCCCAAATTTTCGTAAGGTGCGGGAATGAATGTTAGCCGATTATAACTCCCTTGTTGCAATCCTGTTATCGGAATGGTAACATCTAACCAATTGCCGGCGCCGGAATACCGTGGATAGGTTGTCCAATCTTGCGTGACAACTCCGGAAACCGTGTTCTCCAATTTAAATGCAAACGCAAAGTTGCTGCTTGCATTTACTCCTTTTATTTTTAATTTGATACCTGTAAAATCGGATTTATTAAAAACGGTATTTAAATCAAAATAAATGCCATCCCCTTGATTGTTTGCAGGGACATTGACTAATCCGGCTTGTCCGAGACTCCCGGAAGGCGCTGTTACGACTGACATTGACACATTTCCCCACGAATGATAATTCGAAGACAAGTGATCAAAATTACATACGATTTTGTTTTGGGCATGAATGTTCACGATGAAGCATGCTGCCATACATAATAGAATAAATACTTTTTTCATGATTTATTAAACATTATTAAGTTACACAATGATGCAAAAGTACGCCTTATTTTGAACGACCCATAATACTATTGTGCTAATTACTAATACTTTTTTGAATATAATGCCTAATATAAAGATAAAAATGAGTTTTCTTGACTTTACAATCTCATTGTATAGATAAAACAATAGAATTGTATAGACAATGCAATCTGATTATTTAAACAATGAAAATTGATTATATAAGCAATACAATCCGATTATACAAATGGTCTTATATCCTTTTCGCTTCCTGCCAAAAGACCTCCATCTCATCCAAAGTCATTTCTTTCAATGATTTTCCGTTTTCTTTCGCTTTTTGTTCAATATAGTTGAAGCGTCGGATGAATTTCTGGTTGGTACGTTCCAAGGCATTGTCCGGATCAATTTTATACAGACGGGCGGCATTAATCAAACTGAAAAACAAATCGCCAAATTCAGCTTCGATATTGTCTTTGTCCATCGCATGAATTTCGTCTTTCAATTCGTTCAGTTCTTCTTCGACTTTGGGCCATACATCTTCTTTTTGACTCCAGTCAAAACCGGCATTTCGTGCTTTATCTTGAATACGATGCGCTTTTGCTATACTCGGTAACGAAGCGGGAACTCCTTCCAAAACGGTTCTGTTACCCCCTTTTTCTATCAGTTTGATTTGTTCCCAGTTTTGTTCCACCTGACCGGCCGTTTGAGCTTTCACTTCTCCAAAAACGTGAGGATGACGAAAAATAAGTTTATCGCACAAGGTATTGCAAACATCGGCAATATCGAATTGTCCCTTTTCGTCGGCAATTTTGGCATAAAAGATGACATGCAGCAAAAGGTCGCCCAATTCTTTTTTTATTTCCGAAGGCTCGTTTTTGATAATCGCTTCACACAATTCATAAGTCTCTTCGATAGTGTTGGTACGCAAACTTTCATTAGTCTGTTTTTTATCCCAAGGGCATTTTTCACGCAATTCGTCCAACAGGTCAAGCAGGCGTCCGAACGCTTGCATCTTTTCTTCTTTCGTATTCATATAATCTTGTTAATATCCGTTTTTTCTTCTGATTTTTATTTTAATAGCATTTTGAATCGGCTTTTCGCTGAATAAAGCCAAGTAACCGCCTCCGCCGGCGCCGGCCAATTTCCATGCCAACGCTTTTTCTTTGTACGGTTCCACAGCGTTTTGCACTTCTGTCGGAAACATGGCCGGAAACATGCGCACTTGCGCTTCAAAGGATTTTTTGGCTCCTTCGGCGAATTGCCGCAAGTCTTGTTTGATTATGCCTTTCCAAGTCAAATCGGCCGCTTCAGCCAAAGCTTGTACATTTTCTTTCGTAATGTAAGTTTCTTTCAAAAGATTGGTTCCGGCCGGACGCGGCCACAGCAAAATCAAATAAATCTTATTTTCCAACCAACTTAAAATCGCCTCATCCGAAATCGTTTCGATGACAGAGGGCCAATACGTATTATCGTAGTAATGACGATTCAAACCGGGCATACACATCCCGATGGAATCTTGCGCTCCCGAAATCTCCACCCGTCCCGGTTCATTTTCGTAATGAAAAAGCAGCTGGGCCAATCGTTCGGGATGCATCGCCGGCAATTCGTAAGGCCACAACTTAGCGGCGGCATTCCGGGTAGAAGTAGCCATACCGCATCGTTCGTTAAAATCAATCGTCGGTTCCAACGAAACGGTAATCGCCCACCCCGGATGAAATTTCGACACGTAGGGTTGGTCAATCCACGTTCCTGCCAGATCCAAGCGATAAGGTAATCGTGAAGTAACATTCGAACGAATAGCGGTCGAAGAACGAGCCGGCAAGCCCGCATCGGGAATCCGATTTAAAACAAGGTATTCGATGCCCAAGGTTTTACAGATCGTTTCCTTATACGGCGTATGACCGTCTTCATTCACAACAAAAATATCCGGACGAAAACGAATCAATTCTTCTTCGAAATCCATAATTCCGGAACCGCTGTTGATCCAAGCGTCTTTGACATAACGAATCGCTTTGACCATATACAACCGTTCTTGTTCACTGTTTACGGTAGCTCGTCCTTTCAAATCTTCAATGGTTGCATCCGATCCGATACCGACATACAAATCTCCGTATCGAGACGCTTCTTTGAAAAAAGCCACATGTCCGCTATGCAACAAATCATAGCACCCGGATACAAAAACTTTTTTTCTCATGGTTATTTCTTCTTTATTATTTTTTCGTTTTATATTGCTCTATGCCGGCTTGTAAAAAGCGAATGAATTTATCCGTCTGTTTATTGTAAGCGTATGCAGGCGCTAACGGCATTCCATCCTTATCCAGCAAAACATAAAACGGTTGGGCGTTTGCTCCGAATTTATGCCGTTGCAAGTAACTCCATTGGTCGCCGACGGTTTTTAATTTGCGCGTTTTATCATATTCCGTGATTTCAATCGGTTCTTTCAATTTGGTTTTATCGTCCACATACAGCGAAATTAAAACATAATCGTTATCAATGATTCCTTTCACGCGCGGATCGGCCCAAACCGACGCTTCCATTTCCCGACAATTCACGCAACCGTAACCGGTAAAATCAATCATCGCCGGCTTATCGTTTTTTCGGGCATATTCCATCCCTTCTTCATAATTGAAAAACTTCGGATGCACTTCGCCTTGATATAAATTGAAATCTTGAGTATAAAGCGGAGGCGAGAAAGCGCTGATGGCTTTTAACGGCGCTCCCCACAATCCGGGAACCAAATAAACGACAAAAGCCAACGAAACAATCGCCAAGAACAGACGCGGAACGGATACATGCTTCAAATCGCTGTCGTGAGCGAATTTAATTTTACCCAACAGATAAAAGCTGAGTAAAGCAAAAATAACGATCCACAAAACCAAAAACACTTCGCGATCCAACAGGCGCCAACCGTAAGCCAAATCGGCAACCGAAAAGAATTTCAATGCAAGCGCCAATTCAAGGAATCCCAAAACCACTTTTACGGAGTTGAGCCAGCCGCCCGATTGCGGAAGATTACGCAGCCAAGAGGGAAACATCGCAAACAGAGCAAAAGGAACGGCCAAGGCCAAAGCAAAGCCGAGCATACCGATAGCCGGCCCGGTTATACTGCCCATTCCGGCGGCTTCAACCAATAAAGTGCCGATAATAGGACCCGTACAAGAGAATGAAACCAGAACCAAAGTGAATGCCATGAAAAAAATACTGATCATACCGGTCGTTGATTCGGCTTTTCGGTCCATCTTATTAACCCAAGACGAGGGCAATACCAACTCGAAAGCTCCGAAAAAAGAGACGGCAAATATAATCAATAATGCAAAAAACAGCAGATTAAACACGGCATTTGTTGATAAATCGTTCAATGCGCTCGCTCCGAAAAGAGCCGTAATCAATAATCCCAAAAGCAAATAGATAACGACAATCGCTAATCCGTAGGTCAATGCATCGGCGACGGCTTTTTTGCGATCTGTTTTCGATCGTTTCAAAAAAAAGCTGACGGTCATCGGAATAACCGGCCATACACAGGGGGTAAGCAATGCCAAAAATCCGCCTCCGAAACCGAGAATAAAAATCAACAATCCGGATTTATTGCTCGAAGAAACATTGTTCCCCAGACTTTGTAATTCGGTGATAACCGGTTTCCAATCATCCGAAAGCGAAAAAGTATCTCGTGAATCCGTCAGGGGCGATTCGGGGAATACGGCTGAAAGTAAATCCGTTCCGTATTTTTCCGTATCGGTCGGTTCTACGGCCGGCGAAGAAGAAACAGCTTCCGTCGTTTTTGCTACCGCTACGTTGGGCGGAAGCATGGCGGCGGTAAACTTAAAATCTTCCTTCCCGGGAATGCAGGATTCATCATTACAAGACATATAATTAATAGAACCGGTAATCAAAAACGTTTCTCTATCTTTAATTTTCAACTTTTGGATAAAGGTCGGATTTTCAACAAACCAGTGTACCGTCATTTTGAACAGGTCGTCGTATTGACCGGTTATTTTGGAATCGGAAAACACCTTACCGATTAATTCGGCGCCTCGTACTTCTTCAAACTCAAACGAAGTGGGAATCGGGCCTCCTTCCGGCAGATTCATATCATACAAATGCCAGCCGCGTTCGACCGTTGCGTAAAAAACAATTTCACCCGATTCATTGATACCGGATTTCCATTGAACCGGTTCATACATTTGAGCATTTAAAACACCGGTAAAACCTATAAATAATGAAAGAAATACAAAATATTTAGACATAAATTTATAATTTTGCGCAAAGATACAAAGGAATTACGAATTATAAATGATGAATTATGAATTGGAAACAATCCGTAACTTTTTTTATTTGTAATTCATAATTCATCATTTATAATTCATAATTAATAATTCATTTCTCATGAGAATAGATATACTCACCGTATTGCCGGAAATATTGGAAAGCCCTTTCAATTGTTCCATTTTAAAAAGGGCGCAGGATAAAGGTTTGGTGGAAATACACATTCACAACCTCCGGGATTATTCGTTGGATAAGCATAAACGAGTGGATGACTATGCTTTCGGAGGACAGCCGGGAATGGTTATGCAATGCGAACCCATTGATCGGGCGATTTCTTCCTTGAAACAACAACGGGTTTATGATGAGGTGATTTATACGACGCCCGACGGGGTACGTTTTCGCCAACCGTTAGCAAACCGTCTTTCGCTTTGTCGGAATCTGATTATTCTGTGCGGTCATTACAAAGGAATTGATTATCGTATTCGCGAACAATTGATTACACTTGAAATTTCGATCGGCGATTATGTTTTAACCGGAGGCGAATTGGCTGCCGCCGTCATGGCCGACGCCATCGTTCGATTGATTCCGGGCGTTATCAACGACGAACAATCGGCCTTATTCGATTCTTTTCAAGACGATCTGTTGGCATCTCCCGTTTATACGCGTCCTTCCGATTACAAAGGATGGAAAGTTCCCGATGTGCTTCTTTCCGGTCATGAAGCCAATATCCGGGAGTGGGAACTCCAACAAGCCATCGAGCGAACCCAACGCTTACGGCCGGATTTAGGATAAAAAAACAAAAAAGGAAGTGTCAAAATCAGACATTTTCTTTTTTTTTGAGACAATCGGTACATTGCATTTCCTTATCTGTCGGATTTTCCCGGCAATCCAAAACACTTGAGAAACCGAAAAAACCAAAAAAATCACAAAACCGGTTGCTTTATCGTTTTTTTTTAATCTTCCGAAAATCAAACTCATAAAAAACAAATGAAAATCCGATAAAAATTCCGGGTCATTCGATTATTGAAATTCGGTAAAAACTGACGACCAAATATGACTCTGTAACAAAAACCGACATGATTTTTTGCAAATACAATTGCTTTTTTGCAATTCTCCATTCGATATTCGTTTTATTTAAATATCTTTTGTCTTGCTGTCACACTTTGATTATCTTACTTTTGCACATAAGTTAATTTTTTTGCTATGTCTTATCGGATTTAATCTTTCGGCACAGATAGCAAAGCAAGAAGAGCGCGAAGGTTAATTATGAATTATGAATTATAAATTATAAATTATGAAAAAAATATTGATTTCAATTTCTATTTTTCTGTTTACGGCAACGATGATAAGTTATGCCGGATTTTTCAATGAAAGTTGGGACGTCAATTGCAGTGAAGCGGCTTTCGATAATTACGGCGGCTTTTCAGAAAGTGATAATAATTGCTACTCAAGCGGATTTTTCAACAATTACGATGAAATTTCCGACGATTACAACGGATTTTTCAGAGCGTCTTCCGCCGGCGACCCGGGCGGACGCCCCGGCAACGGAGACGGTATCGGACAGGAAGCGCCGATTGATGACGGGTTGCTCCCATTGACTGTTTGTTGTGTTGTTCTGATTTTTGTGAAAGCTTTTTACAAAAGGCGAAAAAATAAAATCAATAAAGAATAATAATTGAGTGTAGTATCAACGGTAAAGTATCCCGCAGGAACAACATTTTATTAACCGTAGGTGGAGCGACAGCGTAACCTACGGTTTTGATACAGACTCCTTTTTTTGAGGCTATTTACGATCCGGATTTTCTTATTTCCGAGTTTTGCCATGCAAATTAAATACAAGCTGAAATTAAGACAAACAAAAAAATTGTAAATCATGTTATTTTTTCCGTTTAGTATGCATCAATACGCTGCCGCATGTCGTTTTCGAAGCAAAATCAGGTATATTTTGTTTCTTTTTGTCTTGCAGCTCCAGGTTACTTTTCGTATTTTTACGCGAATTATTAACATTTTGTTTCCCTTGTAAGCTATGACGAACTCAAAGTACCCATCGCGAGAATACATTTTCACATGTATTTTTTTCATCTTCATATGAGTTTACATAACATTAAATACATTCAACTTTAATGATCATTTATCATGAAAAAAACATTCTTGATTTTAGCAAGCTCACTCTTAACGGTAAACATTTATTCGCAGGCATCCTGGTCTTTGACCGGAAATGCGGGAACAACGACCTCCAATTTTTTAGGTACGACGGATGATAATCCTTTACTTTTAAAGGCGAACAATTTCCGGGCGGGTTTTTCGGGATATTCGACCAACGGTAATGTGTCTTTCGGATATCGGTCTCCCAATCCGTCTGCGGGCGATTCCAACACGACGCTTGGCGCTCAAGCGTTTGAATGGAACAGCGCCGGATCGGGAAATGTGGCCATCGGTCGTTGGACGCTTGAACGAAGCTCCGGGGATAACAATAATGTGGCGATCGGATTCAGCGCTTTGGGTAAAGGAAGCTATAACGTAGCGATCGGAGCATTGGCCTTGCGAAACAATACAAAAAACGGCAATACCGCGGTGGGATTCGAAGCCGGATTAAACAATGTGGAAGGAGAGTCTCTGACCGCCGTCGGATTCAAAGCGCTTTGGAACAATACCACAGGCGGCAACAATACGGCGTTGGGATTCAACGCCCTTATCAACAACACTACCGGTTTTTTGAATACCGCGGTGGGAGCATGGACGCTGGTCGGAAATACGACGGGGATTTATAATACAACCATCGGCACGAAGTCGCTCTATTCCAACACGACCGGAGAATACAACACGGCCATCGGCGTACAGGCGCTTGAAAAAAACACTACCGGTTTTTGGAATGCAGCGTTGGGTTCGGGAGCGCTGAACCAAAACATCACGGGTTACCGGAATGCGGCCGGCGGAAATTCGTCCATGTGGTTTAATACAACGGGATATGAAAACGCCGCCTTCGGCGAGCAAGCGCTGGCCGGAAACATCAACGGACACTACAATACGGCAATCGGTTGTCGGGCTTTGTGGTCGGTAGAATTAGTGGATGAAAAAGATGTCGGCTACGGTCACGGGAATAACAACACGGCCGTCGGTTACGAATCGCTTCGGGAAATAACGACCGGAAGCAACAATGTCAGCATCGGTATGCATGCTTTGCGCGTGACCGGCGCCGGCAATAACAATGCAGCGGTGGGAAATTATTCTTTAACTTTCAATACCACCGGCAGCGATAACGTGGCCGTCGGCAACCAAGCGCTCCATTCCAATATTACCGGCAGTTACAATACCGCTATCGGTTATAACGCCAATGTTAATGCCAGCGACTTGACCAATGCAACCGCCATCGGAAACGGAGCCGTAGCAACGGCAAGCAATCAAGTAACTATCGGAAACAGCAGTGTAACCAGCGTCCGGAGCTATGTACCTTGGACCACGATTTCCGACGGGCGAATAAAGAAAAATATTCAATCGGACGTACCCGGACTTGAATTTATCAAACTGCTGCAACCGGTCACTTATCTTCTGGACTTGGAGGCGGTGGATAAAATACTGAAAATCGGTAAACCGCAAGAAATCGAAAATGATTCGCTGCCGACATCTGTTTTTGTTGAAACGAAAGCGAGAGCCGTACAGCAAAAACGGAAACAAACCGGTTTTATAGCGCAAGACGTAGAAAAAGCCGCGCAAAGCATCGGGTATGATTTCAGCGGCATAGATATGGATGAAAACGGCAAAAGTCTGTACGGGCTGAAGTATTCGAAATTTATCATGCCTTTGGTAAAAGCCGTACAGGAGCTAAGCGAACAAAACGATGCAAAAGATGCGGCCCTTGCTTCTTTACAAAATCAAGTGGAAGAATTGACCGAATTGGTAAAACGGTTGTTGGAAAAAGAAAACGGTTCTACGTCGGATGCTAAAAATATCCGGGTTCCCGATGTTTCTTTGGAACAGAATTTTCCCAATCCTTTCAGTTATTTCACCACGATCAATTATACCTTGCCGCAAGATTCCCGTTTCGGAAAAATCGTAATAGCCGATCTTTCTGGGAGGATTTTTAAGCAAATGTCCGTTTTCGGACCCGGAGCGGGCAGCATAACGATTGAAAGAGGGTCTTTGTATGCCGGCGCCTATTATTATTCTTTATATACAAATAATACATTGATAGATACAAAAAAAATGGTGCTAATAAAATAATTAATTCCAAACTCGGCTCCGGCTTCGGAGTCATATCAAAAAGGTCAATCTAAAGTTTAACCGAAACCGAAATTAAGAGGAGGTGTCGCATTGTGACACATCCTCTTTTTTATTTGGATAACAAGATTTAACCGATTATTTTTAAACGCCTTATCAATTGATTGAGCGGATTTGAAAAACCGTAAAAAAACGAGAAGCAATCACCCGATCCGTTATTTTTCGACAATTCATTGATTTTTTAAAATTTCCGTTACATAAATTTTATATAAATAAAGCAAAAAAAGATTAATCGTCACCTTAGCAATTGAAATATCATAAAAAATCAATTACGGATTAAATCAAAAAAGACAGATATAATCTCGTCATAAACAGACCATGATTTTTATCGTTTTTTGTCAATAGCTATGTGTTTTTCTTTATTTTTATCTTTTTTATTCTTCCTTTTATATATAGTTTTGTAGATGTTCATTAACGGTTTTTCCAATTGTTACCATTAAAATAATAATATTATAAAAAAAATCACGATTATGACACGTAAATTAACCGGAAAAAAAATCCTGCGTAAAACCAATGCTTTTATAAAACTCGGAATGATTTTTATGCTATGTATCATTGGATTAAATGTCTCGGCACAGACGGAGTTGCAAACCAAAATTACCAATACGGCGATAAACGGTACGCTAAAGATTGATTATGAAGATTGGTATGTTGTAAGAAAAGTTTCTAAAAACGGTAAGAATTATGCTTTTCTTATATCTCAACATTACTTGCTGATGTATGGTAAAATTCAATTCAATTCGTCGGGCGATAATAAGTATCAAAACTCTAATCTGAGAACTACATTAGAAGACTATTATCAAAGCTATATGCCTTCTTTTCATTCCATTGCGGTTATCCCCGATTTAGGGAATCACTCTTCCGAGAGCGCTACTTCAGAACCTACGGCGACCTTGGCGGAAAAGAAGACAAGCGATATATTTTTCGCTCCGAGCTATAGAGACGTATATAATTGGAACGGCAATAAAACGACTCCGCTTATTCCTCAAATCAAAGATTATCATTTCAGATGGTGGACGCGCACCGCCCGACCTTCCCACTCCACATACGTATGGGAAGTTAATCCTCCGAATGATATTATTAACAACAGCGCGCATGCAGTCGGTTCCTTAAACGTAGTCGGAGGGATATGGGTACTACTCAGTCCGATCAAATATTGCGAAAGCCCCGTCATCTGGACGCCCGAAACCAACAGCGGAAGCGACAAGAATAACTGGAATAATACCGCCAACTGGACGCCGGCCGTAATTCCTTCCGATTGTAACGATGTCTATATTCCGGGCAACAGTACGCATTACCCGAAACTGACAAGTCCGGCGGTGTGTCGAGACATTTATTTTATACAAGGCGCCGAACTGGGCCGTCCGGACCTGCTGACTTATGAAAAAGCGCGCGTACAGTTGAATTTCGATTTGAAACAAACCGCGCAGCAAAAAAATAATAACAAAGACCTTGTTCTCAAAAGTAAAATTACTAAGGAGCGAATGCTGTTCTCCGCTGCCGTCTCCTCCGGTACGTTAAGTCGGGAACGTTGGTACATGTTTTCCTCTCCGCTGCGCGGTGTTGTTACCGGCGACTTGAGCTTCGGCGGTTTTCCGCTCACATTCCTTATGAAGTTCGGCCCGATTGAAAAAGACGGGGCGAACTATCCGGTCGGAAAATGGAGCGCCACTTACACAAGTTCGGTCGAATCGGCGGCAACAAATCCTACCGACGGATTTGCTTTCTATATGTACGGATACGGAATGACCGGCACCAACGCCGGTTGTGCGGAATTTGGTTATTACAGCGATTTGGGAGATTCGGAGTTTTTACCGAAGAACCGAAATTCTTTGAGTTACGGTATCAGAGAAACGAACGGTATTCTCGAATTGCCTTTCTTCGAAGATTCGACCCTGCTGTATTCTCATCGCACGCAGGTATATAATTCGGCATCCAACACAAGTACGTTTTATACCATTAACAACGGAAAGCATAATCCGGCGGATTTCAACAAACTCACGGGAACAAACGAATTCGTTACCCGTGAAAGTAACAACGGCAATTACCGCTTTGCTCCGGAAAAAGACGAGGCCGGCAGCCGAAAATTTCAAAAAATCATTCATCATCCCGTAAACAATTTGGGTAACGGAGACGAATTTCTGGCGGGGAATCCGTACATGTCATCCATTGATATGGTTCGGTTTTTGGAAGACAATGCCTCTTCCGTTGACCCTTCGTTTCGTATCTGGAACGGAAAGACAAAAGATTTCATTGCCTGCAATTTTAATGCGCAAACCAAACAGATCATTTCAAGCGACGGAAGCGACATGTATTATATAGCTCCGTTTCAAGGATTTTTCTTGAAGTACAAGGGACGCGGAAATGTCGGTTTTAATGTCGAAACGATTTCAACCGTTCGTCCGGCCGGTTCTTCATCCAATCTGAGAAACGCTCGCGAAACGAGCGAGGAAAATATCCTGCGCATCAAGGCCGAAAACCAATTCGCCGCTTCGTATGCGGTAATCGGATATAAAGAAGGAGCAAGCAACGGTTATGTCCGAGGGGAAGATGTGGAAAAATTATTTTCGCCCTACGATTATGTTCCTTCCGTATATTCGTTGGCGGACGATGTGCCGACAGATATTAATTTCATCAACAACGACGGAGAAATCATCATCCCGTTGGGTATCAAAACCGAATATACCGGAGAAATCCGCCTGACTTTCACCGGTATGAATAATTATACCAAAGCCTCAAAAATAGAACTGATTGATGCTCTTGAAGGCCGGACGATTGACCTGACCGGAAAATCAAGCGATACTTACGCTTTTGATAATACGGAAAAAGGGATTCAAAACGGACGGTTTTTACTCCGGATCGGAGCTTCGGCAACCGGACTTTCTGATGTTGTAAGTTGGGCCAACCTGAATGTCTTCGGCAATTCGAAAGGGATTTTTATTATTTCTTCTCCCTCCGATCCGGTACTTCAAGTGATTGTTTATGATTCTCAAGGGAAAAAAGTATTTGAAAGCGCTTCCGGCGCGCAATATTATCCGTTACCGAAAAATATCGCTCATTCACCGTTGATAGTTAAAGTAGTAACCAAAAATCAAGTGAAGACGGCGAAGATTATTTATTAATTATGAATTATGAATTATGAATTATAAATTATGAAAAAATTATTGATTACAATTTTGATTTTTCTGTTTACAACAGCAGCGATAAGTAATGCCGGATTCTTCCGGGAAAGTTCAGATCCCGATCGCAGTGAAAAAGCATCTGATAATTACGGCGGATTTTTCAAAAACGACAACCGAAATTTCTCAAGCGAAACTTCCAACGATTATGGCGGATTTTTCAGAGCTTCCGACGCCGACGGCCCGGGCGACCGACCCGACAGCGGAGGCGGTATCGGTCAAGACGCGCCGACGGGCGACGGATTGTTTACGTTGATCGCTTGCTGCGCCGTTTGGATTGTCGTGAAACTTTTCAATGAAAAACGGAAAAAAGTAAAGCCGGCTTAAATTGACCGCAAAATATATTCACCGAAAAGCTGTTTCGAAGTATCCGGTCATCCGACAATGACCGATACTTTCGAGACAGTCTTTTTTTATTGCGTTATTTTTTCGGGTCTTTTGATTTTTTAAGTATATAAATTGACCGAAAAAAAAACAGGTTATCACCTTAGAAATAGAAATAAGATAAGAAATCTATTTCGGATCAAATCCATTAAGCAAACCCGATTCTGTCACAAACAGACCTTGATTTTTATCGCCTTTTTGTCAAAACTCCGATATTTTTTCTTTATTTTTATCTTTTCCGCTTTCATTTTTATAAATAGTTTTGCACACGTTTTTACGTATTTTTTTGATTCTTATTACCAAATACAATATTTTCTTAATAAAAAATTAAAATTATGACACAAAAACTAATCAGAAAAACGTTTTTTTTATTACTGCTTTTATCTTGCCCGATATTACATTCATTGATCCGATCCGCTGCTTCGGAGAAAGAATTTTACGGGATATTCCGAGAGCATTCGGACGCCAATCGCAGTGAGGGAACTTCCGGTAACCACGGCGGATTTTTCAAAAATGATAACGATTATTTCTCAAGCGGAACTCTCAATGACCACGGCGGATTTTTCAGAGATTCCTCCGCCGACAACCCGGGTGAACGACCGGGTAACGGAGGCGGTATCGGACAGGAAGCGCCGGTAGGCGACGGATTACTCGTGTTGACGGTTTGTTGCGTCGGTTTGCTTATTGTGAAATTCTTTCATGGAGGCGGAAATAACATAAAATCAACTTAACGGGATGCTTTTGATTCTTATTATCAATACAATAATTATTAATAAAAAATCAGGATTATGACAAAAAAACGAATTAAAAAAGTGTTTTTTTTATTGCTGCTTTTTTCTTGTACAGCAATACATTCATTGGCTCAATCCGATGCTTCGGGAAAAGAATTTTATGTGGCATTCGGAAGAAATCACATGGAGACATCCGTTAACGACGGTAATGTTGAATTAATATTGCGGATAACCGCTCGTGTTGATACGAAAGTAAAGTTATCGTTTACGGAAAACCATTCGCTTGATACTTCTTTTGATGTTCCGGGCGGAACAATCCGCGACTACATTTTGACGCGGGCGCAAGCGGTCGCTTCTTATTCGGGAAATATGACTTGGTATCAGACGAAAAAGAAATCCATCCGGGTAACCGCCACCGAACCGATAATTTTGGTCATGACGAACAGCGCCAATCATTCGGTTGAAGCTTCCCGTGTTTGGCCCGTAGAAAGCTGGGGAACGGAATATTACAGTATGGGACTTTCTTATTATTATTATTCCAGTATGTACCCGGACAATAACTCTTTCGATAATTGTAACGGATATATACTGATTGCCAAAGAAGACAATACCCAAATCATTCTATACAATACTGCTTCCGGTACCGAAAATACCACGCTGAATGCCGGAGAGATCTATTATTACCATTATCCCAATGCAAATTCGATGGGAACGCGTATTGTATCCGACAAACCGATTGCTTTTATTCAAACCAATTCGCAAGCTGCAATTTATTCCGCAGGCCCGAATCCAATTCCTTATAATAATTATAACTTAGAACAATTGCCACCGACGAACCAATGGGGAACGAAATTCATTGCGCCGGCCAATAATACCGGCGACGATACCGAGAGTGACTACTATGCCGGTTTTTTCCGGGTGTTTGCCAAAGAAAATACCACCATTACGGTCAGATTCACAAATAACTTGGTGAAAACCTATACCATCGCCGCTAATAGGTATGCAGATATCATACTCAATATAGAAAACTTGAATGGCAACACCGAGCCGAAGAACACAAGCAATGCTTGTTATATCACCTCAAATAAACCGGTGGGTATTTGCAGCATTCATACGCAAAAAAAACTCGGTACTTGGCTTTCGCAACCGGCAATAGCGTGGCTGCCTCCGTTGGAACAAAAGACGCATAATGTACTGATGAGTCCGCTTGATTTTAACAGCAGGCATGTGTATCTGGAGATGCATCATTTCTGCACGGTTATTGTGCCTACCGCAAACAAGGAGAATACAACCGTTTCCATTAACGGAGGCCCTGTCCTGCCGATACAAAATTTACCCGAATTCCAATGGATAGCGAATAATATCGGAGGCAGCGGCTATTCTGTCGGACGGTATTATTTAGGTGCAAGCAATAAGTCCGGTTGCGGTTCAAACTGTAAGTTAAACACAACGGTCTTAATTGATAATCCCGACGGTTTGATTATGTTGGTTTACGGACATGGGGGCTATACCAAATATTTCTACAATGCCGGTTCCGCATTCCGAGATTTGGAGGCAAGTTTCACCGTCAACGGTGACGCTTATTACGATATGGACGGAAAGGCTTATTGCAACACTTCCGATTTCATTTTCAAAGCCGATCCGGATACGCTGACCCGTATTGTCTGGAAATTAAACGGGACGGAAATACCGGGTTCCCGCAATAAAATCACCGCTAAGGCAAACGACTTACCGGACGGACATTACACCGTCGAGATGCTTGTTCGTAATAAGACCTATACGACCCATTTCTACGTAGGCGGAAGTCCCGTCATCTGGACGCCCGAAGCCAATACCGGCGGTACGAATGAACAAAAACAGAATTGGAATATAAGAGCCAACTGGACGCCGGCTTTGGTTCCCACGTCCTGTCATACCGTTTATATTCCGGGTAACAGCACGCATTACCCGAAACTGACCGGTCAAGTCGCCTGTCACGATATTTATTTCATACACGGCGCCGAATTGGGTCGTCCCGACCTGCTGGCTTATAAAAAAGCGCACGTACAATTAAATTTCGATTTGAAACAATCCGCACAGCAAAAAAAGAATGACAAAGACCTTATTCTCAAAGGTACGAATACATGGGATCGAATGCGATTTTCCGCCGACGCTTCGGCCGGTCCGTTAAGCCGGGAACGCTGGCACATGCTTTCTTCTCCGCTGCAAGGCGTTGTTACCGGAGATTTGAGCTTCGGCGGTTTTCCGCTCACATTCCTCATGAAGTTCGGCCCCGTTGAAAAAGACGGGACAAATTATAGCGTCGGAAAATGGACCACTACTTACACAAGTTTAATCGAACCGGTAACAACAAATCCTACCGACGGATTTGCTTTCTACATGTACGGATACGGAATAAACGGCAACAATACCGGCTGTGAAGAATCCGGTTCTTTCGGCCGACTGAACGAGTCGAATTACTTTCCGAACCGGAGCGGAAAAGACTACGGTATAAAAGAAACGAACGGTATTCTCGAATTGCCTTTCTTTAAAGATTCGACCCTGCTGTATTCTCATCGCACGCAGGTATATAATCCCGCGTCCAACACAAGTGTATTTTATAGCGTTAACGACGGAAAGAATAATTCGGCGGATTTCAATAAACTCATGGAAACAAACGTATCGGTAACCCGTAAAGCCGACAACGGTAATTATCGTTTCGCTCCGGAAAAAGACGAGGCCGGCAGCCGAAAATTCCAAAAGATTATTCATCACCCGGTAAACAATTTGAAAGATGGAGACGAATTTCTGGCGGGAAATCCGTATATGTCATCCATTGATATGGTTCGATTTTTGGAAGATAACGTCTCTTCCGTTGACCCTTCGTTTCGTATCTGGAACGGAAAGATAAGTGATTTCATTACATGCAAATACAATAAGCAAACCGGCAAAATCATTTCGAGCGACGGAAGCGACATGCGTTATACGGCTCCGTTTCAAGGATTTTTCTTGAAATACAAGGGAACGGGAAATGTCAGCTTTAATGTCGAAACGATTTCAACCGTTCGGCCGGCCGGTTCTTCATTCAATCTGAGAAGCGATCAAGAAACGAGAGGAGAAAATATCTTGCGTATCAAAGCCGAAAATCAATTCGCCGCTTCGCATGCGGCAATCGGATATAAAGAAGGGGCAAGCAACGGTTATGTCCGAGGGGAAGATGTCCAAAAATTATTCTCGCCCTACAATTATGTTCCTTCCGTATATTCGTTGGCCGACGATGTGCCGGTGGCCATCAATTTCATTAACGGCGCCGGAGAAATCATCATTCCTTTGGGTATCAAAACCGAATATACGGGAAAAATCAAGCTGACATTCACCGGTATGAATAATTATACCAAAGCCTCAAAAATAGAACTGATTGACGCACTTGAAGGCCGAACGATTGACCTGACCGGAAAATCAAGCGAAACCTACTCGTTTGATAATACGAAAAAAGGGATTCAAAACGGACGGTTTTTACTCCGGATCGGAACTTCGATGACCGGACTTCCGAACATTGCCGGTTCGGATAATCTGAAAATTTACGGTGATTCGAAAGGGATTTTTGTTATTTCTTCTCCCTCCGATCCGGTACTTCAAGTGATCGTCTATGATTTTCAAGGACGGAAAGTGTTTGAAAGCGCTTCCGGCGCGCAATATTATCCGTTACAGGAAAATATCGCTCATTCGTCGCTGATAATTAAAGTGATAACAAAAAATCAAGCGAAGACGGCGAAGATTAATTATTAATTATGAATTATAAATTATGAATTATGAATTATGAATTATGATGTCATTGCGGGTGTAGCGACAGCCCAAATGTGACTATCAAGAGGATGTATCGGTTTTTGATACATCCTTTTTTATATATCAAATAATCTTTAACTTTCTATATTTAAATAATTTACAAATTATATAAATACGATTTAAAAAGTCATGGAAAACGAAAGGCAATCGCTCGGCCGGTTGGTTTCTGTCATATTGTTGATTTTAAATTGTTTTTTAAACACGAAAACATTAAGATACAAACAAGAGGCGAACAAATAAGCATAGGCCGGACAAATACAATACAAAATATCTTATATAGATAAATTTAATTATACAGATACGATTTCGCCAAAAACAGATATATTTTTTTTCGTATTTTGTAACGATTTGCATTTGTTTTCTTGTTTTTATCTTTTTTATTTATATTTCTTCATGTAAATTTGTGCAACATTTATTGCCGGGTTTTTATTTCTCTGCATGAATTAGACAATATATCAACAAAATAAACATATTTATGATAATTAAAAGGCAAAAAATTATGGCACCGAAAAAACAAAAATTGATTAGGAAATCATTCTTTTTATTACTGTTTTCTTTTTGTATGGCGATGCACGCAGCGGCTCAATTCGCCGCTTCGGGAACCGAATTCTATGTGGCATTCGGAAAAAATAAAGACAATGCCACCGTCGATAATGTTGTATTAACATTGCGAATAACCGGTCAAGCGGATACGGACGTAACGTTATCATTTACTGAAAACTCGTCCCTTAATACCACTTTTCATGTTGAAGGCGGGAAAATCACAGATTACACTTTGACGGCACAGCAAGCGGCCGCTTCTTATTCGGGACTTTTGACTCATGGCGACCCTCTCTCGACGATGAAGAAATCCATCCGGGTAACCTCCACCGAACTGATCACTTTGGTCGCGATAAACAGCGCTAGCGCTTCGGTGGAAGCTTCGCTTGTTTGGCCCGTAGAAAGCTGGGGGACGGAATATTATAATATCGGTCTTGCACCGCTTAGTAATTCCGGGGTAACAGGGGGCGGGGGCGTAAACAATTGCAACGGATTTTTGCTGATTGCCAAAGAAGACGGCACTCGAGTTCAAATTTCAGGCACCGTAATCGCTAATTTCACTCTGCAGGCAGGGGAGATGTACCACTACTATTTTAGTGGTGCGAATACGATGGGAGAGCATATTGTATCCGACAAACCGATTGCTTTTTTTCAAACCAATACGCAAGCCACCGTTCGTTCTTCAGCCTCAACTCCGCTTGATTCTTATAATTATAACTTAGAACAATTGCCGCCGACGAACCAATGGGGAACGAAATTCATTGCGCCGGCCAATGCTATCGGCGACGGTCCCGGGAGTAACCCCTATGCCGGTTTTTTCCGGATATTTGCCAAAGAAAGGAATACCACCGTTACGGTCAAATTCCCGGATAATTCGGTGAAAACCTATACCATCGCTGCGAACGCTGAGAACGGATACGCAGATATCACACTAAACATAAGTAACCTTCTGAATAATATCAACAATAATCCGGGCATGAGAGTTTGTTATATCACCTCGGATAAACCGGTGAGTATTTGCAGCATTCATACGGCAAGCGACGTTCACGGGGATAATTCGCAACCCGCAATAGCGTGGCTGCCCCCATTGGAACAAAAGACGCGCAATGTACTGATGAGTCCGCTTGATTTTAACAATAAGTATGTGTATCAGGATATGTATCATTTCTGCACGGTTATTGTACCTGCCGCAAGCGAGGACAATACGACTATTTCCGTTGACGGAGGCCCTGCTCAACCGATAGAAAATTTCCCCCAATTTCAATGGATAGAACGTAATGTCGGAGGCAGCGGTTATTCTGTCGGACAGTATTATTTCGGTATGAGCAATCACCCCAGCTCCGGTCCCGTGTCTCGGTTGAATACGACCGCTTTGATTGATAATCCAGACGGTTTGATTGTGCTGGCTTACGGACAAGGGTCCTATACCAAATATTTCTACACCGTAGGTTCAGCATTCCGTGATTTGACGGCAAGTTTCACCGTCAACGATGAAGTTTATTATGATGTGGACGGAAAAGCCTATTGCAACACTTCCGATTTCACTTTCGTCGCCGACAGTCGGGATCCGAATGCGCTGAACAATATTGTTTGGACGCTGAACGGAGTGGAAATCCCGGATTCTCGCGACCTGAAAACCGTCAATGTAAACGACCTGTCGGACGGATATTACACCGCCGAGATGTCAGCCAACAACATAACCTATACCACTCATTTCTTCGTAGGCGGAAGCCCCGTTATCTGGACGCCCGAAGCCAACAGCGGCGATGACAAGAATAACTGGGAGAACGCCTCCAACTGGACGCCGGCTTTGGTTCCTACGTCCTGTCATACCGTTTTTATCCCCGGCAACAGTACATATTACCCGATACTGACAAGCCCGGAGGAATGTTACGACATCTATTTTATGCAAGGAGCCGAATTGGGTCGTCCCGACCTGCTGACTTATAAAAAAGCACACGTACAATTAAATTTCGATTTGAAGCAATCCGCGCAGCAAAAAAATGACGACAAAGATTTGGTTATCAAAAGTACGGATACCGAAGACCGAATGCTGTATTCCGCCGCCGTTTCGGCAACGCCTATCGAACGGGAACGCTGGTACATGCTCTCTTCTCCGTTGCGCAAGGTCGTTACCGGCGATTTGAGTTTCGGCGGATTCCCGCTCACATTTCTCATGAAGTTCGGACCCGTTGAAAAAGACGGAACAAACTATAATGTCGGAAACTGGACCACGACTTATACAAGCCTGACCGAACCGGTGGCATCGAATCCCACCGACGGATTTGCTTTCTATATGTACGGATACGGAAATTCGTCCAACGACAATACGGGTTGTATAGAATCCGGAGCTTACGCCGATTTGGGAGATTTGGAATTTCTGCCGAATACAAGAGCCGGTCTGAATTACGGTATCAAGGAAACGAACGGGATTCTCGAATTGCCTTTCTTTGAAGATTCAACCCTGCTGTATGCGCATCGTACGCAAATATATAATTCCGCCGACGGGAAAAGTACGTTTTATCCCATTAACGACGGAACGATTGATCCGGAGGATTTCAATAAGATCTTGGAACCAAGCGTATCCGTTTCCCGTGAAGCCGACAACGGGAATTACCGGTTTGCGCCGGAAACTCTTTCCAATACCGCATGGAGTTTCCCGTCAGTCATTTATCATTCGGGCGCCGGATTGAATGGCGATGATGAATTTTTGGTCGGCAATCCCTATATGTCGTCCATAGACATGGTCGCATTTATTTCCGATAATACCGCCACCGTCTGTCCGCAATACCGGATCTGGAACGGTACGGATTTTATTTCTTATTCGTTGCAGGATAATTCATTTACTTCTACCGATCCGACGATTAATCCCGATTATGTTGCGCCCGGGCAGGGTTTCTTTCTGAAAACAGTGAACAGTTTCAACGGAGACAATGGAAGCAATGCCGCCCGATTCGATGTGACCAAAATTTCGACCGTTCGTCCTTCCGGAAGCGCATTCAACTTGCGGAGCGGCGAAGCTGAAAAAAACATTTTGCGCATCAAAGCCGAAAACCGATTCGCCGCTTCTTATGCGGTAATCGGATACAGAGATAAAGCCGGCAACGGTTATGTCCGCGGAGAAGATGTGGAAAAATTATTCTCTCCCTACGGTTATGTTCCTTCCGTTTATTCGTTGGCCGACGATGTGCCGACGGATATTAATTTCATCAACAACGACGGAGAGGCCGTTATTCCGTTAGGTATCAAAACCGACCAAACGGGAGAAATCCGACTGACTTTCACCGGCATGGACAATTATGTCAAAGCCTCAAAAATAGAACTGATTGATGCGCTTGAAGGCCGTACGGTGGACTTGACCGGAAAATCAAGCGGTACCTACACTTTTGATAATACGAAAAAAGGTACTTTAAACGGACGGTTCATACTCCGGATCGGAACTTCGATGACTGCACTTCCAAACGTTACAAGTTCAGATAATCTGTATGTTTACGGTAATTCGAAAGAGATTTTTGTTATTTCTTCTCTTTCCGATCCGGTACTTCAAGTAATCGCTTATGATTTTCAAGGAAAGAAAATATTTGAAAGCGCTTCCGGGGCAACGCATTATTTGTTACCCGAAAAGTCAGCTCATTCACCGTTGATAATCAAGGTGATAACGAAGAATCAAGTGAAGAGCGTGAAGGTTAATTATGAATTATGAATTATGAATTATGAAAAAAATACTGATTATAATATCGTGCTTATTTACTGCAACAACGGTAAGCTATGCCAAAAATAACATGGCGCAATCGGACCCGGAGTCTTCCGACCATCATAGCGGGTTTTTCGAAAGCGACGACAACGATTCCCCCAATGAAATCTTCGACGATTGCGACGGATTCTTCGAAAATGATGCCAATAATTCCTTCGGTGAAACTTCCGACGACTACGACGGATTTTTCAGAGCTTCCGATGCCGATAATCCGATTGTCCGCCCCGGCGCCGGAGGCGGTATCGGACAACAGACGCCGGTGGGCGACGGATGGGTTGTATTGATCGTTTGTTGCGCCGGTTGGATTATCGTGAAGCTTCTTTATCGCCGTCGTCGGTTTAGCCGCGGCCGAGACAAATTCACGCAGTGACGACAATTTATTTATCAAGAGATTGCGGATCAAGTCCGCAAGGACAGGGTTTCATTTTTCAAAAGGCCCCGTAACAAAATAGACCGGTTTCGAACAAGCGCTTTCATTATGATAGCGATCGAAACCGGTTATCGCATAATAATAGCCCGATTCAATGCGATTATCAATCGGCAATTGAAAATAAGGGGACGTTAACCGAACGGCAACCAAGTTTTCCGGATCCCGGGTATCTATCGGAAACGTTTCGGAACGATACAGATTATAGAAAACCGCCAGATTGCTTTCTCCCGGCGCTTTGTCCCATTCCAATCGCAAAAAAGAACCGACAGCATACGCCGAAAGAGAAACCGGAGTATCGGGAACGGTTCGGCTCAACCAAGTTAAAGGAGGCAATAGGGCCGGCGTCCTGTAAAAACGGGAACGAAGTCCCTCCCCGAATTGATTTGAATTATTCAAAATATAAGCCGCTCGGAAAAAAGCATTGCCTTGCGTTTTTGCTTCCCGTGAAAAGTTTACTTGATCGTAAAGAACCGAAGCGTCCCAACCGGATTCTTTTCGATCCATTTGAAAAGCGCCCAGACCCGGAACAACGAATCGCTCGCCGCTTTTGGATACCCAATCTTGTACAAAGGGATAAAAAAGTTTACCGGAATAATAGTTCATCGGAACAATAAAATCATGTTTTCCTTTGGAAAGCCAATCTACCGGATCTTGAAAAACAGAAGAATACGCCGTCCAATGCCGTCGGTCGCAACCTTGAATTTCTTTGTACATTCCTACCACCGAACTGCTTACCTGCACCCATGGTTTTAACGATTTAACGGTATCATAGATCGCGTAAACCAAGCGATTGATATTTTCTCTCCGCCAATCGTCTTTGTTTTTCCCCGCTCCGTACAAGCGATACGTATCTTTATCGGGAAATCCGTCGGAAGCTTCCGGATAACGAATATAATCCAAATGGATTCCGTCAATGTCGTAAGTTGAAACAATTTCTTTAATAAGCGAAAGGATATAAGCGTCCGTTTGCGGATTTCCCGGATCGAGATATACCTCTTTTTTAAATGTTTTCGTAAGATGATTGCGATTGAAAGCCGAAAATGTCCGGTTAAATTTTTTGTTCATCGCTTCCGACCCCAAAGGATAAACCACAAACCAAGCATGACACTCGATTCCCCGTTGATGGCAGGCTTCAATTGCGTACGACAAAGGATCATAATCCGCTGTTGCGTAAACTGATTTGACATATTCGCTGCGCGATTCTATCTCGGAAGGATAAATAACATCGCCCCGTATCCGGGTTTGAAAAAAAACCATATTGATATGGATCTCTTGTAATTGATCCAAAATCCGATTTAACTCGTCTTTTTGTCGTTCAATATCTTTTTCATTTTGAAACGGTTTCCTCGGCCAATCCAATCCGTAATTAACCGTCAGCCAGACCGCTCGTATTTCCGTTTTCGGTTGCGCCGGCAATAATTGACTTATACAGAAAAATAAAAAAACACATATTTGTTTCATCCGTTTCATCGTTTCCATTGTGAACCTGTGACTTGTCGCTCATCATTCGTCACGGACCGGGTTCGCCGGCAAAAGTACGAAAAATTTTCATCCGAAATAAAAGAAAATTATTTTTAAATGAATTATCTTTGCAAAAGGATGATTGATCAATTGACCATAGAAAGGATTCAGTCGGCGGCACAAATCGAACAAGTGGTTTCCGACTTTATAACTCTTCGTAAGCGAGGAGTTAATTATGTGGGGCTATGTCCGTTCCACGACGATAAAACGCCTTCTTTTTACGTTTCGCCGGCAAAAAATATCTGTAAATGCTTTGCTTGCGGCGAAGGCGGAACGCCGGTGCATTTCATCATGAAGCACGAACAGCTTTCTTACGTTGATGCATTGAAGTATTTAGCTAAAAAATACGGCATCGAAGTGAAAGAAACCGAACTGACCGATGAGCAAAAGCAAATGCAGGGCGACCGGGAAAGTATGTTTATCCTCAATGCTTACGCTCAAAAAACATTTACTTCAAACTTATTTGAGCATCCGGAAGGAAAAACGGTCGGACTTTCGTATTTTCATGAAAGGGGTTTTCGGGACGATATTATCAAAAAATTTCAATTGGGATATTCCTTAGAGGAAAAAGACGCTTTTACGCGACAAGCAATAAAATCGGGTTATAACTCAACTTATTTGGAAAAAACAGGATTGACCATTATCGGCGAGAACTCGTCCGCTATTGATCGTTTCCGCGGCCGGGTGATGTTTCCCGTACATACCTTATCGGGAAAAATCGTCGCATTCGGCGGACGTATCCTAAAAAACGAAAAAACAGCCAAATATATCAATTCGCCCGAAAGCGAAATTTATCACAAAAGTAATGAGTTGTACGGCATTTATTTTGCCCGTCAAGCAATTGTCAAACAAGATCGGTGTTTTCTGGTGGAAGGTTATACCGATGTGATTTCCATGCACCAAGCCGGGATTGAAAATGTGGTCGCCTCATCGGGAACCGCATTAACGGATGGACAAATCCGGTTGATTCATCGCTTGACCAATAATGTTACCGTGTTGTACGACGGAGATACCGCCGGAATCAAAGCGGCATTGCGGGGAATTGATTTGTTATTGGAAGCCGGATTGAATATCAAAATCGTTTTACTGCCCGAAGGAGAAGATCCCGATTCGTTCGCACGTAAACAAAACGCGTCGTTGTTTCACCAATTTATCCAAGACAATGAAAACGATTTTGTTCGCTTCAAAGCCGGATTGTTAATGGAAGAAGCCGGTAATGACCCCGTCAAAAAAGCGCAAACGATTACCGAAATTGTCAACACCATCGCTATTATTCCGGAAGAAATCATACGATTGGTATATATCAAAGAATGCAGTCTCTTAACCGGTGTGGACGAAGGAACTTTGGTTCGCGCCATCGTTAAAAAACGGCAGGAACTTTTCGTCCGAAAGAAAAAAACATTGTATCCCGATCCGGAACAACCGACGGAACAACCGGAACCGATTTCACAAGAAATGCCGGAAAGCGAAGCTGTTTTTGATTTCACAAAAAACCGGATATTGGATGATAACGAAAAAAACATCTTGTATTATGTGATTCGTTACGGAGAAGTGGATATGGCAAAAGCCAAGCACGAATACGAAAAAATAACCTGTCAAACGAAGAAAGAAACAGAGAAAGAAGATCCGATTTATGTCATTGAATACATTGTCGAAGAATTGGAACGCGACGATTTGAAATTTTCGCATCCGATTTACCGGAAAATTCTGGAAGAAACCTACCAAAAATACAAAGAGGAAGGATTTCGGGCGGAAACCCATTTTCGAAACCATATTGATCCGGAAATCAGTAAAATAGCCGCCGATTTATCCACCGATAAATACATTGAGAGTAAAATTCATTCCAAATACAAGATTATTCCGACAGAAGAAGAAAAACTGTTCGATTTGGTTCCGCGTGCGGTTATTGATTACAAAGATGCGCAATTACAAAACAGAATTGATGAAATCAATCGCCGAATGCAAGAGTCGGAAAGAACCGGCGATGCAGAGCAAAGCGATTCTTTGTTAAGAGAATTATCCGATTTGAACAAAAAGAAACAGCGTATCGCTCCTTATCGGGGGGAACGAATCGTAACTAAAATATAAACCGAAAGAATCATGAGCGATTCGAAAGAGAATAAAAAATACCGTTTAGGATTGGCTTTAAGCGGAGGAGGCGCTCGCGGGTTTGCCCATCCCGGCGCATTGAAAGCGATCGAGGACTATGGGCTTCGTCCGGACATCATTTCCGGAACAAGCTCCGGAGCAATCGCCGGCGTCCTGTATGCCGACGGTTACACGCCGGAAGAAATTATCAACCTGTTTATAGGAAGAGAATTTCGTGAATTTGTTGATATTCAGATTCCGATAGTCGCCATTTTCGGCATCGCCGGATTCCGTCGTTTTCTGAAAAAACACCTTCGAGCCAAAAATTTTGAAGATTTGCATATTCCGGTTAAAATATCGGCTACCAATCTCGACGAAGGAAAAAATGCAGAGTTTGACCAAGGCCCGATCATCGAGCCTTTAATTGCTTCCTGCAGTATTCCGATTATTTTTAATCCGGTAATGATTAATGGAGTCAACTATGTGGACGGAGGCGTTTGCAAAAATTTTCCGGTCTCGCCCATCCGCAGTATATGCAATAAAATCATCGGCGTAAACGTCAGTCCTCTGGTTTCAAAAAAATACAGCAAGACCATTATGCACATCGCCGAACGTTCTTATCATTACATGTCGAGAACCAATACGCTGTTAGATAGAACATTGTGCGATGTATTGGTAGAAATCAACGATCTGGTTTATTTCAAAACGTTTGATTTGGTCAATTCGGAAAAGATTTTCAAAATCGGTTACGACGCCTCCCGACAAGCGATACTGGAATCAATTGATAAAGGAATTTTATCCGTACTATGCGCTACCGATGACGGTTCCCAAAAAACATTAATGCCCTAACCGGATTTTCAAAGATGAAAAAAGAAAAAATAATTATATATCAAATACTTCCGAGATTATTCGGTAACACGAAATCGTTAAACGCAATTAACGGAAGCATAGAAGAAAACGGCGTCGGAAAGTTGTCCGCTTTTTCGACCGATGTACTGCAAGCAATCAAAAAAATGGGATTTACTCATATTTGGTACACCGGTTTATTGGAACACGCCACTCAAACGGATTATTCGAAATACGGCATCCGGAACGATCATCCAGCCATTGTGAAAGGAAAGGCCGGCTCTCCCTACGCCATTAAAGATTATTACGACATTGATCCGGATTTAGCCGAAAACGTACCGAATCGCATGAAGGAATTGGAAGCGCTGGTCGAAAGAACGCACGAAGCCGGATTGAAAATGATTATGGATTTTGTTCCGAATCATGTAGCCCGCCAATACCATTCCGACGTCAAACCCGAAGGGGTTGTTGATTTGGGAGAAAATGATAATCGCACGGTACCTTTCGATCGAAACAATAACTTTTACTACTTTCCGGAACAAGCGTTTTCTCCGGAATTTGAATTGACGATTCAAGGAAATACGTATTCCGAATTTCCGGCGAAGGCTACCGGAAACGATTGCTTCTCCCCCCACCCTTGCCGGAACGATTGGTACGAAACCGTCAAACTGAATTATGGCGTTGATTACTCGAACGGGAATCATTTCTTTGATCCGGTTCCTAAAACTTGGTTTCAAATGTTCGATATTTTACGGTTTTGGGCTTCCAAACACATAGACGGTTTCCGATGCGATATGGCGGAAATGGTTCCGGTGGAATTTTGGGAATGGCTTATCCCTCAATTGAAACAAGAATTTCCGAATATCCTGTTTATTGCGGAAGTCTATGACCCGAACCGGTATCGCGATTACCTCCGAAAAGGTAAATTCGATTATCTTTACAACAAAGTGGGATTGTACGATACTTTGCGGGCAATTACCTGCGGAAACCAATCGGCACGAGCGATTACTTATTGTTGGCAAACGGTTGACGACATTCACGCGCAAATGCTGAATTTTCTTGAAAACCACGATGAACAGCGGATTGCTTCCGACTTTTTTGCCGGCGACGCATGGAAAGCGATTCCGGCTTTGGTTGTTTCCGCTACGATGTACCAAAATCCGTTCATGATTTATGCCGGTCAGGAATCGGGTGAAAAAGGGATGGATGCCGAAGGATTCAGCGGATTGGACGGTCGTACCACCATTTTTGATTATTGGAGCGTCGAATCCTTGCGAAATTGGTATAATCACGGAAAAATCAACTCGGAAGCTCTAACTTCCGATCAAAAACGCTTGCGGAACCTCTACATCCGAATACTCGCTTTGTGCAATACATCCCTCGCCGTTCGTGAAGGAAAATTTTTCGATTTAATGTATGTAAATCCGCCTTCCGCCGATTTCAATCCGGATAAACAATATGCCTTCATGCGATACGCCGGAAACGAATTGCTGCTTATTGCCGTAAATTTTGATGACCGGCCGGTTGATATTCGCGTTTTTCTTCCGGAGCAGGCTTTTTCTTATTTCGAAATAGATGAAACATGCATTCGGTCGGCAAAAGAACTTTTGACCGGAACCGTCTTGAATGAAAAGGTAAATCGAAACTCCGCTTATCCGATTCGGTTGGAAAAATATCACGCCAAGATGATTCGATTTGTATTAAAAAGCGAAAAAAATTAAAAACAAATTAAATTTATATAAATATTTTCAAAAATAAGTATATTTACAGTAAAAAAGCACATTTTTTCCTTATTATTTTTTTGTAAATAAATAAATATCTTCGTAACTTTGCAAGAAATTTAGTAATGAACTTTTTATACGCGAATGATCATGAGAGGAAAACAAAATGACCTACTTTCGGCCAAAATTTTAGAAAGTATCCCGGATAACATTAAGCCTATCGAGTTTCTAACGGAACTGTTGAATATCGGTAAAGAATCCGCTTATCGCAGAATGAGAAGTGAAATTCCTTTCACTTTTGAAGAAATCACAAAATTAGCGCTGGAACTGGATTTTTCCGTGGACGAAATTATCGGAAAAAACAAAGAAGAACGCATATTTTTAGATTTGCAGGTGAACAGTTCTTCAAGTCATGAAGAAAGCTTTTTGGCTATGCTTCAAGAGTATTACAAATATACCGACTTAATAAGCGCTGCACAATCAAAAGAAGTGTATGTGGTTCTTAATCGCCTCAGTCTTGCTACAATAATCAGCTACGACACCCTTTTCAAATTGTATTTCTACAATTGGAAAAATCAAACCTACAACATTTCTATTAACGATTCTTTTTCCGAAACGCATATTCCACATGAAATCAATGCCATTCGACAGCAATTCAAACTCATAAAGCCGAATCTCTACAATGTGCATTACATTATTGATCGGGATATTTTTCAAAATATAGTTCGGGAAATTCAATATTATTATAACCGGAAACTGATTTCAGACGATGAAATCGTTGCTTTGAGAGAGGAATTGAGTAACGTACTCAAAAACATCGAGACCATCATGCAAACCGGTTGTAATGATACGGGCGCCTCAGCGAATTATTACCTTTCGCTATTGGATATAGAAACGAATACCAATGTCGCTACTTTCGACGGAAACATCGCTTCATTGTATTGGATGCATCCGGTCAATTCAATCTGTATTGTCAATCAGGAAATTTGCAACATGCAGAAAAGATGGATCGAATCCATAAAGAAATATTCCGTATTGGTTACCTTGTCTAACGAAATTCTTCAAGCCGAATTTATTAATAAGCAAATCGAATATTTGAGCAATCTTACGAAAGAAATTATTTATTTCTGAAAAAGAAATCATTTATTTCTAAAGCGGAAACAAGATAAAAAAAACTGCATCAAAAGTTTGTCGCCCCACACGCGACCCGCAATGACCTATCGTCAAAACAACTTTTGATACAGCCTTTTTTATCTTTCGTTTTTCGAGCGGTATTCCTTATAAGGTAATGAAGGGTGACAATTCCGAAATTTCTTCAATGTGAGATCGTTGTTTACTGAAATACCTTACCTGTAAAATTTCATTCGATTGCGTAATAAGAGTAGCATACTTACGTATGGAATCGAGCCATTTTTTATGAATCGCACATAAACTCGGATTCGTAATGGTTACCGGTTCCAATGAATTTACAAAGAATTGAGATTTTACTTGATCGTCGCACCGAATATACTGACTGCTTGATTCAATATTCAACGCCGAAAGATACAAATTGAATCTTGCTTCGGAACCGTGAAAACCGGTTTGAGCAATACTTTCCACCATGTCTATCAACGCCAATAATTCTTCTTTGAGCACAAAAAATTCAGAATCGGTAATCAGCCTGCGTTTGTAATAATACTGGATTTCCCGAATCAGATTCAGAAAAATATTCGGATCGAAAATGAAGGTATTGTTTCGAATTTTCTTCATATTTTCCATTGCTTTTTGCTGCAAATAGACCAGTTTATCCGGCAAAGTAACATCGGAATAGCAATACTTGAGCGATGATTCTTGATTTTGATGCATCCAGCGATAATACGTGAATTTAAACAAGTGATTGAAAAAAATCACATACGCGGGAGGAATATGATTCAAAATCATTGTTGATTCAATTTCTTTCGCATAAGACATATCAAAAGTATTTTGAAAATATTGTTGAAATATAATCATAAAAGTCTCCGAAGGATCTTGCGTGCCGGAAATGTGTAAATCAAAAAAGACGCGGGAATGCATATCTTTTATAATCAGTTCATCAATTGAAAACCCTAACTCAACCGATAATTTGGCAATTTCCTCAAGAGTAAATGAAATATCGCCTCTGATTCTTCGATATACCGATTCTCGACTGATATTTAAAGCTTCCATTAAATAATCAATTGGTTTAACACGCGGAGGAATGTTGCTTAAAATTTTTGTTGCAATTGTACTTCTTAAATTATCCATAAATAAAAAAAATAAATCTACTATCGCTTTATAAAAAAAAATAAAATACAGAGTGTCTTTTAAGACGCAACAAAAGTACAATTTAACAATGATTCTTGATCGTATAAATTTTCTTTTTTTTTTCAATATTTGAATTAAAAAATAAAAACATATTACAATTTATGCTACTTTATTAAAAGAAAACAAAAGGTGACAAACAAAAATATTTACATCGAAAAATATCTCCGCAGAACAAAAATAAAGAACGGTCAAATGCGAAATACCTTGTCACATAAAACTTACAAAAATTTGAAAAATAACTATTTCAGAGATAATCATATCAAAACAACATTTCTGTAACATATTATGAAAATTTAGGCTATATCCGAGTTTTATTAATGCCCGAAATTATTTTATTTTTAGGAGTAGTCGCTTGAAATTCTTTTAAATAAAAAGGCTCAAAATAAACGACATCCGCAAATATTTTTCCGCTAAACGCCTTTTCGGCTTCCTCTGTCATGTCTGAAGCCGCAGGATAAATACCGGTCACAAAAACAGCGTTGGATGAACGAATAACGGTTTTACATTTATCCGCTCCGGTACCGAAAAAAATAATTTCTTTTTGACATAACAAATCCCGATATGAATTTTCATCAATAATCATTGCGCGAATCGGTTCGATTTCATTCAAATTTCCATCGTAAAGCGCCGAATAAACCTCCATCCGACGCGCATCAATCATCGGACAAAGATAAGAAAAAGATGGCACAAAACGAGCGGCCATTATTTTTAATGTCGGTACGGCGATCAAAGGAATGTCCAAACCGAAACAAAGCCCTTTGGCTAATGATACGCCGATACGCAAACCGGTATAAGAACCGGGACCCTCACTCACCGCGACGGCATCCAACCGCAGATGATTCGCTTGAATAAACCGGAGAGCTTCGGCTGCGTAAGGTCCCAAAACGGTCGAATGAGAAGATAACTCCGCACTTTCCTTTTCCCATACCGATTTCCCGTTAACCGAAACTGCCGCAGAACAGGCATAAGCAGATGATTCTATCAATAATATACACGCCATTTGTAAAAAAAAAACAATTTTTAGTTCGCAAAGTTACTTTTTTAAAAGATAATACGCTAATTTTGCAAAAAATTCAGAGTAAAATGATTTTATCAATGACCGGATACGGCCGTGCGGAAGCGGAATTTCACAACAAAAAAATTACGGTTGAGATTAAATCTCTCAACAGTAAGCAATTTGACATAAATCTACGAATTCCTTCTGTTTACAAAGACAAAGAAGTTGAAATTCGAAATAAACTCCTTCAGATAATCGAAAGAGGAAAAGTAGATTTTACGATTGTTATTGATTCTTCCGACAAATCTCCGGCAAATAAAATCAACCGTTGCATTGTAGAAAGTTATTACAATGAAATCAAAGAAATCGCTCGGACGCTTGAAATAAAAGAGCCCGACGATTGGTTTTCCGTACTCTTGCGCTTACCGGAAACCATTAAGACCGAAGCGATTGAATCGGATGAAGAAGAATGGCGGATGATTTGTCAAGCCATTGATGAAGCATCGAAAACTTTTATCCGATTTCGCATTCAAGAGGGAGAAATGCTCGAAAAAGTATTTATTGAAAAAATACAGAATATCAGCATATTATCCAAAGAAATAGAAAAATATGAATCGGAGCGAATCGAAAAGATCAGAGTCCGAATCCGGGAATCATTCCATAAAATGGAAATTCCTTATGACGAAAACCGTTTCGAACAAGAAATGGTTTATTATGTAGATCGGTTGGATATCAGCGAAGAAAAAGCGCGTTTAAGTAATCACTTGAGTTATTTTTCCGAAACAATGACCACCGAAAAGAGCCAAGGCAGAAAATTAGGATTTATAGTGCAAGAGATCGGCAGGGAAATTAACACCTTGGGATCTAAATCCAATCATGCTGGCATGCAAAAAATCGTCGTACAAATGAAAGACGAATTGGAGCAGGTAAAGGAACAAATATTAAATGTTTTATAATGTGAAAGGAAAACTGATTATTCTTTCCGCTCCATCCGGCTCGGGAAAGTCAACAATTATTAATCATATTTTTGACAAAAACTTGCCGCTGGAGTTTTCGATTTCCGCCACCAGTCGTCCGCCCCGCGGAAACGAAAAAAACGGAGTGGAATATTTTTTCCTCAGTCCCGACGAATTCAAAGAAAAAATAAATAAAGATTGTTTTATTGAATACGAAGAAGTCTATCCCGACCGGTTCTACGGCACGTTAAAAAGTGAAGTGGAAAACAAACTGACCGAAGGAAAAAACATCATTTTAGACGTTGATGTAACCGGCGGATTGAATTTAAAAAAATTGTACGGAAAAAAAGCTTTACTGATTTTTATCCGGCCTCCTTCAATCGAAGAATTGCAAACAAGATTAGAAAAGAGGGGAACCGACTCCCCGGAAATAATTGCAGACCGAATTTCAAAGGCTGCTTACGAATTAAGCCTCGCTTCGAAATGCGATGCGATTGTTATCAATGAACGATTGGAAGATGCAGAAAACGAAATATTAAATATAATTAATAAATTTTTAACACACTCATGAAAATAGGTATTTTTCCGGGTTCTTTTAACCCAGTCCATATCGGACATTTGGCCCTTGCTAATTATATTGTCGAATATGGCGAATTTGATGAAATTTGGTTCTTAATCACACCGCAAAATCCTTTAAAAAAGAAATCCGATCTCATGGATCAAGATCTTCGATTGGCTTGGTTGGAAAAAGCCATCGGCGATTATCCCAAATTCAAAACTTGCACCATCGAATGGGAAATGTCCCCTCCTACTTATACGATCAACACGCTTCAACGATTGCGGATTATGTTTCCGGATCACATTTTCGAATTAATTATCGGTTCGGATAATTGGGAAACGATTCATCGCTGGAAAGATTATCAAACCATATTGAAGAATTTCAAAACATGGATATATCCCCGATTAGGGACGGGAAAAATTATTTTCAATCACCCCAACGTGCATATGGTTAAAGGCGCTCCCAAAATAGATGTATCTTCCACTGCCATTCGCAAAGCCATCCGACGCGGAAAAGATGTCCGTTTTTTCCTTCCCGCCGGTATTTACGAAGAGATAATTGCAAGTAATGCACTGGCTTCGGAAGAAGTAAAAGAAACGGATAGCGAAAATTTGTAATACAACTTGGTACGGAAAACGATTTTTTTTGTACCTTTGTATCTTGTTGCCAAAAATAACGCTGATGAGCATGCATGAATTAAGTGAACAAGAAGTATTTCGTCGTCAAAGTTTGGAAGAACTGCGAAGCAGGAATATTGAACCGTATCCTGCCGCAGAATATGAGGTAACCGCATATTCCTCGGAAATTAAAGAAAATTTCAAAGATGAAGCTCCTCGGCGAACCGTTCAAATTGCAGGTCGAATTATGAGTCGCCGGATTATGGGCAAGGCGTCTTTTGTCGAATTGCAAGATTCCGCCGGAAGGATTCAAATATACATTACCAGAGACGACCTTTGCCCGGGAGAAGACAAAGATTTGTACAATGTGGTATTCAAAAAGGCATTGGACATCGGCGATTTTATCGGGATAAAAGGATTCGTTTTTCGCACGCAGATGGGAACCGTATCCGTCCATGCGGAAGAAATGACCGTATTAGCCAAATCGTTGCGTCCGCTCCCGATCGTTAAATACAAAGACGGCGTCGCTTACGATGCTTTTGAAGATCCGGAAATGCGCTACCGTCAACGTTATGTGGATTTAGTAGTCAATGAAGGAACAAAAGCGATTTTTATCAAAAGAACGCAAATCTTTAACTCCATGCGTTCTTTTTTTAATGAATGCGGTTATATCGAAGTAGATACTCCGGTTTTGCAAAATATTCCGGGCGGAGCGAATGCCCGGCCGTTCATTACTCATCATAACGCTTTGGATATTCCGTTGTACTTACGAATTGCAAATGAATTATACTTGAAGCGATTAATTGTCGGCGGATTTGAAGGCGTTTACGAGTTTTCACGTAATTTCCGGAACGAAGGAATGGACCGCGTGCATAATCCCGAATTTACGGTAATGGAAATCTATGTGGCTTATAAAGATTACAATTGGATGATGAATTTTACCGAGCGGCTGATCGAAAAAGTTTGTCTCGATGTTTTGGGGACTACCGATATAACGGTCGGCGACCGAATCCTTCATTTGAAAGCTCCCTATCGAAGAGTCACGATGATTGATGCAATTAGAGAGAATACAGGCATTGATATTACCGGAATGGACGAAGAAGCGCTTCGCGCCGTATGCAAAAAATTAGGCATCGAGCAAGATAAAAGTATGGGAAAAGGAAAGCTGATTGACGAAATATTCGGAGAAAAATGCGAATCCGGCTACATTCAACCTACTTTTATCACCGATTATCCCAAAGAAATGTCCCCGCTATGTAAACGGCACAGAATCAATCCCGAACTTACCGAACGTTTTGAATTAATGATTAACGGAAAAGAATTGGCAAACGCTTATTCCGAATTAAACGATCCGATTGATCAAAGGGAACGGTTTGAAGAACAATTGAAACTCTCCGAAAAAGGGGATGACGAAGCGATGTTTATTGACCAAGATTTTCTGCGCGCTTTGGAATACGGAATGCCTCCAACTTCCGGTATGGGAATAGGAATGGACCGATTAGTCATGTTGTTAACCGGACAAACATCCATTCAGGAAGTTTTATTGTTTCCTCAGATGCGTCCCGAGAAATCGCATCAAAAAGAAGAATCAACTTAAAGCGATTAATTATGCAATTACCCTATAAAGTAGGAATTATGGGTGGCGGAAGTTGGGCTACCGCCATTGCTAAAATCATTTCGATGACGCAAACCGATTTCAATTGGTATATGCGTCGTCCCGACCAAATAGAAGAATTTAAAAATTTCGGACACAATCCGTATTATCTGACCGGGGTTAATTTCAATTTGGATCATATCTCATTTTACGATAATATCAATGAAATTGTTTTGAACAGCGATATTTTGATATTTGCCATACCGTCGCCCTTTCTCAAACAGCATTTGCAGAAACTGAACGTACCGGTAAAAAATAAAATCATTTTATCGGCTATCAAAGGAATCGTTCCGGACGAAAACATGCTGGTTTCCGATTATTTTTCTTCTTTTTACGAAGTTTCAAAAGAGAATATGGCGGTATTAGCCGGGCCTTGTCATGCCGAAGAAGTTGCTTTGGAACGACTTTCTTATTTAAACATTGCGTGTGCGACTCCGGCGTGTTCCGCTCTAATTGCCGAATTGTTCAGCACTCATTTTATAAAGACCGCCACTTCATTCGACGTTACGGGCGTGGAATATGCTTCCGTATTGAAAAACGTATATGCCATCGTTTCCGGAATTTGTCACGGCTTAAAATACGGCGATAATTTTCAAGCCATCTTTCTTTCCAATGCCGTTATTGAAATGGAACGATTTATCAACACCGTAAACCCTTTATCCCGTAATATTTGCGATTCTACTTATTTAGGCGATTTATTGGTTACCGCTTATTCGCGATTCAGTCGGAACCGGATTTTCGGAACAATGATAGGGAAAGGATACTCGGTAAAAACCGCTCAATTGGAAATGGAAATGATTGCCGAAGGGTATTTCGGAACCAAGTGTATCAAAGAAATCAATAGCGAATACAATGTGGAAATGCCGATATTGGATACGGTTTATTCCATCTTATATGAAAAAAAATCAGCGATTCCGGCCATACGGAAACTGACAGACACATTTAAATAAGGTAATTATGATTACATTAGACATTAACAAGGTTTTCGGTTTTATTCCGGAAAAACAAATTTTCGACCGGGCAAAGGCGGCGGAATCCGTCAATATCGAATTGGAAAACGGCACCGGCAAAGGGAATGATTTCTTGGGCTGGCTGCATTTGCCTTCTTCCGTTACGGAAGCCATGCTGAATGAAATTCAAAAAACGGCCGACGATTTACGCGCTCAATGCGAAGCAGTGGTAATCATCGGTATCGGAGGAAGTTATTTGGGCGCTAAAGCGGTGATTGACGCCATTTCCGGTTCTTTCGACAATCTGAGTAATAAAAAGCCGCTGATTGTTTATGCCGGACATCAAATCGGAGAAGATTATTTGCATGAATTATCCGAATTTTTAAAAGGAAAATCGTTTGGAATCATTAATATCTCCAAATCCGGAACCACCACCGAACCGGCGTTGGCTTTCCGTCTGTTGAAAAAACAATTGGAAAATACGATCGGAATTGATAACGCCCGAAAACGCATTATTGCCGTAACCGACAAAGCGCGCGGCGCTTTGCGAACATTGGCAACCAAAGAAGGATACAAAACATTTGTTATTCCCGACGACGTGGGAGGACGTTTCTCGGTATTAACCCCGGTCGGTTTATTACCGATTGCCGTTGCAGGCATTAACATTCGACAATTGGTATCCGGAGCCGTGGAAATGGAAAAAGCAACCGGGAAAAACATCCCGTTTGCAAAGAATCCGGCCGCTATTTACGCCGTTGTCCGAAATGAATTATACAAACATGGGAAGAAAACGGAAATTTTGGCCAACTTCAATCCTAAACTGCATTACGTAGCCGAATGGTGGAAGCAACTGTACGGAGAAAGCGAAGGAAAAGAAAATAAAGGAATCTTTACTGCCGCCGTTGATTTCACTACCGATTTGCATTCGATGGGACAATGGATTCAAGAAGGAGAGCGCAGTATCTTTGAAACCGTTCTGTCGGTCGCCCGATGCCGTTATACCGTCGAAGTTCCGGAAGACAAAGATGATTTGGACGGACTGAATTATTTAGCGGGAAAGCGGGTGGATTACATTAATAAAATGGCCGAATTAGGAACCCAACAAGCGCATGTTGCCGGAGGCGTTCCCAACATTCGAATCGAAATTCCCGAATTAAACGAATACTACCTCGGACAATTGCTTTATTTCTTCGAAAGAGCCTGCGGAATCAGCGGATACTTACTGGGAGTCAACCCGTTTGACCAACCCGGAGTAGAAGCTTATAAAAAGAATATGTTTGCCCTGTTGAAAAAACCGGGATGTTGAAGAATTATGAATTATAAATTATGAATTGAAAAATTCATGATTAAAGCCGTATTATTTGATATGGATGGAGTCTTGTACGACTCTATGTCAAATCATGTGCAAGCATGGAGCGAAACTGCATCTGCGTGGGGACTTAAATCGGAACCGGAAGATTTTTATTTAATGGAAGGTCGCACCGGCCCCGCTACTATTGATGTTCTCTTTAACCGAAATCGGGGACGGGACGCTACGCCGGAAGAAAAAGAAATTATCTATAATCAAAAGTCCCGACGATTTGTTGAATTAAACGCGGTTGCCCAACCGATGCCCGGCGCTATGGAAGTGTTGGAAAAAGTCAAACAACTCGGTTTATTGCGAATAGTCGTTACCGGATCGGGCCAATATACTTTATTCGAAAATTTGGATACTCATTTTCCCGGTTTCTTTGATAAAGACTTAATCGTTACCGCTTACGATGTTCGATACGGGAAACCGCACCCGGAGCCGTATCTTATGGGATTGAAAAAAGCAAATCTTGCTCCTCAAGAAGCCGTCGTAATTGAAAATGCTCCCTTGGGAATCGAATCGGCGGTAGCTGCGGAAATCTATACAATCGCCGTAAACACCGGCCCTTTGCCGGATGAAATTTTATTGAAAGCCGGCGCTCACTCGTTGTTTCCGTCTATGAAAGCCTTAGCGGAATCCGACATTTGGAATCAATTATCCGAATCGGAATAAGAAGAGAAATATAAATCGTTTATTCCCAAGTCGAATCGCCCGTCGGATAACACCTCCGGCTGATCATCTCGTAAAAATTGCACATCAAAAGTACCCGAAAGAATAACCCGATTTTCTTTATCATCGAGTCGCAATAATTGCGCCCGCTTGAAAGTCAGATGACCGGATACTATTGTTAAAATTTCCGTGTTAAAATCTTTCGTCATTTTCACTTTGCAAGATGTATCGGTTAAATCAATTTCCTTTTGATGTAAAGCCATCAAGTCCTTATATTCATTCATTGGAGCGGTGGGGAAAGAAAAAGTCAATGTCATCTTTCCGTCATTAGAAAGTGAAGAGTACTCGATTCCTACACGACCGTTCAAGGAAAAATTTAAAATCCCGTCTTGATAGACGATACTGCAAGGTACAATATTGTTTGCGACCACAAAATACGATTGTTCGTACTTAGCGCCGAAAGAATTGTATCCCCACTCGGTATAAGCCGGCAGATTGCTGTCTTTATTATCCGGAATAAATATCATTTTGTCCATTAAATCATCATAAGAAGAACAAGCATACAGCGACAGCAAGGCAATTATTATTAAACCGTATCGTTTCATACCAGCTGATTATTTTATTAGATGTGATTTTACTAAAGGGATTTGTATCGAGATTTGCGATCCTATTCCGACATCCGTGCGAATAAACGGGAGCGCTTTGTTTTTGATAATAAATCCGGGAAAATGAGCCTCCACATTGAACCAAATATTTTTTATCTTGCCAAATTTGAGACCAAACGCCGGATATACCCAAGCATAGAATGCATCCGGTTTTTCGATTTGTTCGCTAACCGCTCCGGCATATTGAGTCATTGCGGAATCAAAAAATGTTACGGAATTGGTCGTTGACACACGATAATTAATCGCTGCTCCCAATTTGACATACGGATTAAAAAACGAAGATGTTCTTTTCTTCAACAAAAATCGAAATTCCAGCGGAATACCCAGATAATAACTTTTTTGTCTTATTTTTCGTATGGACAGATAATCGGTAGTTGTCTCGTTTTGACGGAATAGCCATATATAATAATCTTGAAACCAATCCGTTCTTATTTCCGATGATGATTGAGAAAATCGAAGTCCCGCCGTTAATCCGAATCGGTCGTTCCTAAGAAACGTTTCGTATTTTATACCTGCGTACATATTGTCCACTATTTGATTCGGATTTGGAATCGGAAGGCCGAAGAAAAAATTATCGCCTTCGGATGCGGATTTACTCGCGCGAACCCGGTCCGGCATTAGGGTCTTGCCAAAGAAACCGGCGCCTCCGAATTCAAATCCTATTCTATCGCTGCATTTTGTTTCCTCTTGAGCTTGCAAGAGCAGCGGAAATAAAACCAGTCCGCACCAAATTCCTATTTCTCGTTTTTTCATGCGAATATAATTTGCTTTCTAAAGGTCATTCGAAACCCTTCATGGCGTTTATTTGACAAGAAATTTTAATTCTCCGTATTTCTGTTTATCCATTTCTTCATACGGGATAAAGCGAATAGCGGCGCTGTTAATGCAGTAACGCAATCCGCCTTTGTCTTTCGGGCCGTCATCAAACACATGGCCCAAATGGGAATCGCCGACGCGGCTCCTCACCTCAATTCGCTCCATTCCATAGCTGTCATCCTCATTTTCGATAATTACAGCCGGATCAATGGGTTTCGTAAAACTCGGCCAGCCGCAGCCGGAATCGAATTTGTCGGCAGAGGAAAATAAGGGTTCACCGGTTACAGCATCAACATAAATTCCCGCTTCTTTGTAATTCCAATATTTTCCGGAAAAAGCTCTTTCGGTTTCTGCTTTTTGAGTGACATTGTATTCTTCGGGCGTGAGCGTTTTTTTCAACTCCGCATCGGAAGGCTTTGAATACTTGCTTGGGTCTATCAAACCGTTGGTCTGAATATCCTTAAGACTACAGAAGTCTATGTGGCAATAACCGCCGGGATTTTTTTTCAAATAATCTTGATGGTACGTTTCGGCAAGGGAATAGTTTTTCAGCGGCATTAATTCCACAGCCAGCGGCTTACCGTATTTTTTCTGCTCATTAATCATGACGGATGAAAGAACCGTTTTATCTTCATCGGTCACATAGTACATACCGGTACGATATTGACTCCCGATATCATTACCCTGCCGATTAACGCTTGTCGGATTAATTATTTTAAAAAACTGTTCTGCAAGGGTTTTTAGGCTGATCATTTTCGGGTCGTATTGAATATGTACGGTTTCGGCATGACCTGTTTTTCCGGAACAAACCTCTTCATAGGTAGGGTTCTTACTCGTACCATTGGCATATCCTACAGTCACGGCCTGCACGCCGCTAATTCTCGAAAAATACTCCTCAACACCCCAGAAACATCCTCCGGCAAAATAAATGTCCCGAAGATCATCGGTTACGGCATTCTTTACTTTCTTCTCCATATTTGTTTTAGTTTTATTATTATCCTCGAATGAGGTTGCGGTATGCGATTGAGCTTGCAAGAGCAGTGGAAATAAAATCCATACGCACCACATTCCTGTTTTTCGTTTTTTCATACAATCCGGTATTTAATGATTTGTCTGTACATAAATAATAGATGAAAAAAACAGTCAAAACGTTGCATGGTCGTTTGAAAATTTTAAACGACTGATTACAATCCCTGTGATAAAGACGTTTTTTACCGGTTAATCAACCGATTTCATTTTCCCCGTACCGACGATATTTTTATTAACCGACGGCGGATTTCCCCGATAAGAAAGATCGCCGGTTCCGACAATATTCGCATTCAATTTACCCGCAACCCAGGCTTCTATATTTCCGGTACCGACAATTTCGCATTTCAATTCCTGAACAAAATAGTTAAAAGCGCGAATATCTCCCGTACCGGTAACTGTGAACGAAGCATAGTTGCTTGCTCCGGTTAATTCCGCGCTTCCCGTACCGGTAATGCTCGCCGTTATTTTATCGCAAAGCAAACTGTCGGTTCGAAGATTTCCGGTACCGGCAATCTCTAATTTGAAATCTTCGGCATTCACTTCGCCTTTCAAACAGATATTACCCGGGCCCGTAACCGCTACTTGATTAAGATTATGCGAACAGGTATAAATAGTAAACAGGCTCGGTTTAAGAGAATAACCTTTCTTCGCATCAATAATTAATTGATTATTCTCTACTCTCACATTCAAGGCGTCAAAAATATTTTCATCGGTATGAATTTGTAAATAAGGCGCAGAATCAGAAAACTGTTGATAAAATACTTCCGCCGGAACGTTTAGAATTATTTTTTCGTAATCATCAATATTAATCCGTTGATTAACCAATTGATGATTTCCGTAAACCGGCGTACCGCCGGAAAAATTGCAAGACATACAAGACATAAAAATCGGAAATGCAATAAATAAGAATACAAATAATTGTGCAGAATGTTTCATGATGATAAATTATAAGAATCGTGATAAAAAAATGTTGTTATGTTTTTTTGTTTTATCCGGTCTTTGAGCGTTATTTTAGCCGCAAGCGACTTCAAGGGTTCTACATCATAAGCAGAAATCCATTCATCGGAAAGATGCGCTTTGGTCGGAATCACATCGCCCGGAAACAACAAGCCCGCCCCGTCTTCCTGTTTTATAAACGAAACAATTTGACCCGAAGTATGTCCGTCAAACAATTTCAAGTAAAAATTTTCATACAATTCAAAATCCGAATCAATACGGTGAACCAAGCCGGCGTCAAAAACCGGCAACAGATCTTCCGGACGGAAAGCGTCTTTTTCCAATGCGTTGGGATGTAAATAATTTTGCCATTGCTTTTCACCGACCCAATGTCGGGCATTCGGGAAAGTAATCCGGAGATTTCCTTCACTGTCGCGATAGGTGCATCCGCCGCAATGGTCGAAATGTAAATGAGAAAGTACAATATCCGTAACTTGTTCGGGATTAAATCCTTGTTCCCGGATTAATTCGCGCAGATCCTTTCTGTCTTTGAATCCGTAATAGGATAATTTGCCTAATTCCTTATCACCCACCCCTGTATCTAATAAAATAATTTTTTCTTCATTCCAAACCAGCAGGCAATTCATGGCGAGGCAACACCGATTTTGTTCGTCGGACGGATATTTCCGACTCCATGCTCTTTTCGGGATAGCGCCGAACATAGCGCCTCCGTCGGCAAGAAAAAAACCGGTTTTTAAAATTTGATATTTCATTTAATTAACAGAAAATATTAAAATAAATCACTGTGAGTACCTGTATAATGCAGGATAACACATTGCCTTCGCTCATTAATTTCCCAAATCAGCAACCAATCCGACTGAATATGACATTCCCAATATTCGACATATTTACCAAGCATTTTATGAGGCTTGTAAATAGGATTTACATTTCCATGTTTCATCAATTGCTCAAAAAGTTCAGCCAAAAGTTCAACTTTGTATCCTCTTTTTCGAATGAGTTTATAATTCTTTTTGAAAATATTAGTATATTCTAATTCGTACATTTAGGAATTTAAATTTTTCATCAAATCGGATACATTTTTACAACGGACGGTTTTTCCGGATTTAGCTTCCGATATGGATTTATCTAATTTCGGATAACTTAAATCTTCTTCTAAAGAAACTCTTTTTACTCCCTTAAACATATACAAGGAGGAAATTAATTGATTAATATTTAATTTATTATCTGTATCAATTACTACAGTCGCCATACTATTGAAATTTAATTATATGCAAAGATATTACATTATTCCGAAAATCGCAATCGGAAGAAAAGAAATCCGGTTACTGTTTTTCCGTTAAATACTTCCAGAATCGTTTCGGCATATGTTGTCGTTGCAGTTTTAAATTAAGGCGTTCGCGAATTGTGATGGCTTTCAGGTAATTCTTCCATAAATCTTGAAAAATCGTTTCACAGTCATCCGATTTTTCGGCAGCAATCCTGCCGGTTGCCGATGCAACGGGAAGTTGGTCGAAATGAACGGTTTCAACTGTTTTCAAATCATAATAAAGACCATAATCCCTTCGCATATCATAGATTACCCATTGTTGATCGGCATAACGGGTTTTGAAAAAGCGCGCCGTTAACGGTAATACATTATATTTCGGATCCATCACGGCAAAAAACAATCCGTCAGCCGTTTTTTGAAATCGGACAAATTGCCGGATTCGTTCTTCTTCTCGCGTGACTTTCTTATAGACTTTCGATAATTCCAATACGTCCGAATCGGCAAAATTGGTTTCTATACTTTTTTCGGCAAGCAAGGCTTTTTGAATATAATGAAAAATACGAATTTCAATCCCTTCCAATTCGGATAGATAGGAAAGAAAAAGCATATCGAGCGCCGCCGGGGAGATTTTTTTCCGAAGCGCTTTTAATACCCGATCGGCTTTAGAGTCGTCGGTAAATACCCGAAACGATTCGACAAATAGAGGGAGTCGGTTGTTTTCTCCGACAATGTTTTCCGGAAATTCCTTGCGGTTGAACGCTTCAAACACACAAGTCAGCAAACCGTCGAAAGTATGGTCGTAGAGGAAGTACAATGCTTTATTCAAATTGGATTATAAACTGCTTATCATCCTGCTTTTTCTTTTTTTGCGGCGCAGTCAACGCTTTCCGAATATATTCGGCGCCGGTTTCATGCACCGTATAAGCAATCAGCTCATTGCAAGTGATAAAATACCGGGCGCGTTTCATCACAACGCCCATTTTTTTCAAATGTTCGGAAGTCAAACGGCCGTGCCTGCGAGAAGCGACAATCAGTTGAGCGGATTTTACTCCTAATCCCGGCACCCGCAACAACATCTCATAATCTGCCGTGTTGATATTCACCGGAAAAAATTCGGGATGTCGCAAAGCCCATGCCAATTTAGGGTCAATATCCAAATCCAATTGCGGATGAGTTTCATCAACAATCTCATCAACTTTGAATTGATAAAATCGCATCAACCAATCGGCTTGATAAAGTCGGTTTTCACGCACCATCGGCGGAGCGGTTAGCGCCGGCAAGCGAGTATCATATTTGTTTATATGAATATAACCCGAATAATACACGCGCTTCATAGCCGGCCGTTGGTAAAGAGAATCTGCTAATGTCAGAATTTTACGGTCATCGTCGGGAGAGCCTCCGATGATCATTTGCGTACTTTGCCCGGCCGGAGCGAATCGCGGTGCATGGCGGTATTTCTTCTTTTCTTCCGCACTTTGCAAAAATCCCTGTTGGATGTAATGCATCGGACGATAAACATTTTGGTAGTTTTTTTCGGGAGCGACCAACCGCAGACTTTCTTCCGAAGGCATTTCGATGTTACAGCTCAATCGGTCGGCATACAAACCGGCTTCCGTAATCAGTTCGCGACTCGCACCCGGAATACTTTTCAAATGAATATACCCGTTGTAGCGATGTACCAATCGCAAATCTTTGGCCACTCTCACCATGCGTTCCATCGTATAGTCGGCGTTGCGGACAATGCCCGAACTCAAAAACAGTCCTTCAATGTAATTTCTGCGATAAAATTCAATGGTTAATTCAACCAATTCCGATACGGAAAATGTATTTCGCGGAATATCGTTACTCCGACGATTCATACAATAAGCGCAATCATAGATACAATAGTTGGTCAACATGATTTTCAGAAGCGAAACGCAACGTCCGTCTTCCGTAAAACTGTGGCAAATGCCCCAACCGGAAGTAGAGCCGAGATTTTTTCCCGGATTATCGCGCGTCGTTCCGCTCGATGCACAAGAAACATCGAATTTTGCGGCTTCCGCCAATGTCTTGAGTTTATCTATTATTACAGGATTCATGTTCCGAAATTTCTCCTGCAAAATTAGCTTTTTTCTTTGAGAAAGTAAGGGTTCATTTGAGAAATCTTTCGATTATTTTCTGCCGAAATCGGCAGGTATTTCACCCCAAGCCTTGGTTTCCCATTTAAGAATCGGGTTGGAATAACTGTTTTCATTCAACCACGTCTCCGCCCGGCTGATTAACTTGAAAACCGGTTCGTTTGCTTTGCAAGGCTTCAACAAGGTTTTGCATTTTTTATTTTTTACCCAGCGGATTGCATTAACGCTGTCGGAATAAATCGGAATATCCGAGTTTCGTTTTTTTAACATCGCTAAACCGTGAACAAGCGCTAAAAACTCGCCGATGTTGTTGGTAGCTTCATCCATGGGACCGTGGTGGAAAATTTCTTCTCCGGTTTCGGTTCGGACTCCCCGGTATTCCATTTTTCCCGGATTACCCGAACAAGCGGCATCAACGGATAAACTGTGCAAAACGACGGCGGAAGAACCGATATACTTGCCGGCGGTTTTTTTATTTCCGATATAATTTCGCGAATCGGAACGATAGGCTTCTTCTGCTTGAGCTTGCGATTCAAACGATTTATAACGCGCATTTTCAAATCCCTCGATTTGCTGCTTACATTCCGACCACGTTTCGTAAATACCCGGTTTTAATCCCTTCCATACGACATACCATTTTTTCCCGGCCATTGTTTATTTTTAAAATAATTCAACAAAATATTCGTTAAGTGAGCAAATATGCTTAATTTCGCAATTCGAAAAATACATTCAAATGAATGAGCAAATATAGTAAAGATATTTTATTCCGAGATAAAAAATCAATAGTCCGGATCTTGATTTTATCTTTTATTGTTTTGCTTCCCAATATTTTTCTTGCTTGCTACGGAAATGATATCGCTGCAGCTTCTTATTTTAAAATAATCGCTTATTTGGTAATTTCCGTTTTCCTTTTTTTGATACCGTCGTTATTCTTAAAGATGCGAGATTTTTTTCTTTTCCATGGCATATTTGTTTTGTTGGCGCCGCTCGAAATTGCGCACATTTACTTGAACCGAATGCCGGCTACAACCGCTTTTTTGCTTTCGGCCTTTGATACCGACCGGAATGAAGCAAGCGAATTGCTTACTTCTCTCAAATTACCGGTTCTTTTTCTGTTGATTTTTTGGTTTTTCTATTTTTACATTGTGTTGAAAAAGATCAATAATGTGTTTTTATTTCCTTCCTTAAAAATTCGGATGTATTTTCTGGGCGCTTTTCTGGCTGTTCTAATTACGGGATATGCTTATTATTTTTACGGTGAATATAACATCAACATCAATAAAAAAGAAGTTTTCAAATCAACCAATGAACATTTTCTGATGAAATGGAATAAAATCTATCCCTACGATTTGATTATTAATTCCTATAAAGTATATGCCACCAAAAGAGATATAAAAAAGGGAAGGGAAAAAATACGGAATTTTCGGTTTTATGCCTGGAAGGAAAACCCGATTGACGATAGAGAAGTCTATATATTTGTTATCGGAGAAACCGGTCGCTACAGCAGTTTCTCAATCAACGGTTACCAACGCGAAACCTCTCCTTTGCTGTCGAAAACCAAAAATTTGATTTCCTATTCCGATTTATTTTCCGAAGCCAATATTACCGCTTCAAGTCTGCCGATTATTTTAACACGCGCATCGGCAAGAGATTACAATCGGGCATTTGTCGAAAAATCTTTTGTGGACGCATTCAAGGAAGCCGGCTTTAAAACCTATTGGATAGCCAATCAGAGTGCAAGCAACAGTTTTATTCGTCGGATATCGAAAGACACGGACAAAGAATTTTTCATGACCGTTGATTTCGATGCCGATAATAATTTCGATGAAAAATTGTGGGGTTTCTTATCGGAAGTTTTGAAAAAAGAGGACCGAAAAGTTCTGATTGTTCTTCATACTTTAGGCAGTCACTTTCGGTACAACTTTAGGTATCCCGATGCTTATGAACTATTTAAACCGAGTCTGAAAGGTTCGTTCGATTACAATATGATTTCGGTCAAGAATAAAGAAATGTTTATTAATACTTATGATAACTCCATCCTTTATACCGATTTTTTCTTGGCGACCACCATACAAAAATTGGATAGTTTGAACGCTGTCAGCGCTTTGGTTTATGTTGCCGATCACGGAGA
>WRFZ01000180.1 GCA_009778655.1 Candidatus Azobacteroides sp. | reverse complement strand
AGCGGCATTGGGCGTAAGTCCCGGTTTGTTGTTGCGTATGCAGACCGATTATAACCTGCAAGTGGCGCAAACAGACAGTAAGTTGAGTAAACGCCTTGCCGAAATACGCAAAGCGGCGGCGGTGTTTTAATTTTTCCCCGTAAAATACGGATGATTTTGTAACCGCTTAGCGTTATCTTCAGCGGATACTTTAATATATTTCAATGTTTGTTCCACTTTTGAATGTCCTAAAATATCTTGAATAAACTTAATATCAATTCCGGCGAGATACATATTTGTAGCCCCCGAACGCCGGGCGGTATGCGAAGTGATAAACTCGTACTTTTTACCGATAATGTTTTCACGGCTTCCTCCCCGCGTTTTTGTCAATAAAGTTTCATCATTAATCCCCGCAAGCCTTCCGATTTCCTTTATTTGTTCATTGTGCTTTTGGTCGGAAATTGCCGGCGGCAATTCGTTTTGCCTTCGTTCCAAAATCTTTCTCAAAAGATGATGCATTGGAATGTAAACTTTCTTATCCTTTTTCTTCGTCCATACGGCTATCATGTTATCATTGAAATGTAAAGACTCCAGACGAGAATAATCGGAATGTCGGAGAGCGGTAAAGCATCCTATCAGGAACCTGTCGCGTTCTTCATTCAATGATATGATTGCCCGATGCAGATTTTGAGGACGGACATCATAACCGTTTTCGATTAAAAGCTCTTCGGTAAATTTCAAATTATATATTTTTTCAATTTCATTCATATTTAAGTATATCGAATCGGTTTGTTCGCTTTCAACTTTGAAATCCCGATGCTCGAACCCGGAAAAAGAATGTATTCCGACACGCCTTGATTCATTCATAAAAGTTTTAATATTTTTAAATATGGTACCGATATAATTCTTGCTGTAATGGTATTCGTTACTTCCGTTTGTATAGGTTTGATTTAATAACCATTTTTTAAATTTATTGTAGAAATTAATATCTATATCTGCAAATCGTAATTTTACACTGAATTTGTTTTGATATTCAATCAATTTATTAATCGTAGTTTCGTAATGAACCCTGGTTGATTTTGATCTGTCACTTTCATTTTTGAATTTAACCGCAAAATTTACCAGATATTGGTTTTCTTCGTTATCTGCCGCTCCTCCGGCTTCAATATTCATATTTTTACGGTAATTTTTATAATCGGTTTTTACTTGAGATGCGACAGGGGTAACCAAACCGTAAGAGTTTATGATGCCGGTGATTATTTTTTCTATTTCATCAAGACTTTTATTGATGTAAGGTCCTTCGGGATATTCCCTGACCAGCTTGCAGCGATTTTTATTTTCATTCCAGTATTTTGTAAGCACGGATTCACCCACGGAAATGCGATATTCCCGCCCTCTGTGGTAAACAAATGCTCTCAAAGAGGTTTTTTCTTTCCTCTTATCGAAAGGGACAAAAGTGATATTCATTTTGCCGTGTATTTTGCAGGGTTTGATTTCATCCTACGCGTTATTTTTTCCTCAAAAATACAAATAAAAAAATATAATCGTTTTGTTTTGAGAAAAAACATCAAATATAAGTACAAATATTTCATCTGTTCCGGGCACGGAAGGTTTTGTTTTTTTACCTTATATCTTTATTTTCTTTTCCAAGACATTTTGGACATATCATTCTGCATTTGTTACATTTAAAATAAAAATTTTCATTTTCGTATTCTTGAAATATATAATTAAAACACATTAATTGATCCATTTCTATTGTATCCTTTTTCGGCACATTTACAGGTGGATATGACATTATGAAACCGCTTTGTTTTCTCGTTATGTATTGTCCGGACTTACAGTTCCGAAAGGTTATCCATGGGACTAAAATCTTTGGGAGATTCATGGAATCGTTCAACGGATGCTATTCCGCAAAAGTCAGCGCCTGATTCATAGAGAATTTATTTGAATCTAATTTATTTTTCATATTCATTATGTTCTTGTCAGATGGTTTATATTTTGCAAAAGTAATTATTAATCATTAAAAAAATCAGTTTTTAATCGGTTTTGAATTTGGTTTTTATTATCTTTGCTTCCTTAAAGTTTATATTTTGTAATGGTTTTACCGGTTAAATCAGAAAATGAACAATCTATTTCGAAAAGTCAAATGAATTAAAATAAAAAAATATGAAAATTGATATTGAAAAGTTTTTAGTCAAGGAGGGCAAAAAAGTTAATTTGAAAGAGTATGATACCAAAGCTCCCAAAGAGTTCAAAGACAAAGAAGAAAACAAAGAATCGCTTAAAAAAGCTATTGAAGACATAGATACGCTTCAAAATGTGCTGTATGCCGAAAATCGTCAATCCTTACTTATTATCTTTCAAGGAATTGACGCCGCAGGCAAAGACAGTTCCATTCGCGCTATTATGACAGGCGTAAATCCGCAAGGCGTAGAAGTTTCCTCTTTCAAAACGCCCTCGTCTGTCGAGTATGAACATGATTACCTTTGGCGGCACATGCTGAAACTTCCCGAAAGGGGAAGAATCGGTATCTTTAACCGTTCACACTACGAAAATGTGCTGGTTTGCCGTGTTCATCCCGAATTTATCTTGAAGGAAAACCTTCCTCATGTGAAAGATATTAAAGACGTGAACGATGAATTTTTTGAACGCCGTTATCACGAAATCAAAAATTTTGAAGAATATTTGCACAATAACGGTATGCAGGTTATCAAGTTTTTCCTCAATGTGAGCAAAAGCGAGCAGAAAAAACGTTTCATTGAAAGAATTAAAGAACGGGAAAAAAATTGGAAATTTTCTTCCGCCGATTTAAAAGAGCGCACTTTTTGGAATGAATATCAAAAGGCATTTTCTGCGGCGCTGGAAAATACTTCTACGGAACATTCTCCGTGGTTTATAATTCCTTGCGATACAAAATCCTATGCACAATTGATTATGGCGGAGATTATTAAGAAAACTTTGAAAAACATGAATCCTAAGTTCCCGAAAGTGCCTGAACAAGAAGAAAAGGAACTGCAAGCCGCTTATCAAGATTTACTGAATGAGAAGTAAAAAGTTGTCAGATGCAGGTATTTACTAACTCCTTTCGACTCGGTTGCGCGGATGATGTTCCAGTATTTCGCTTCGTAGAAAATCGCGGTCTAAATGGGTATAAATTTCGGTAGTGGCAATTTTTTCATGTCCGAGCATTTGCTGAATCGCCCGTAAATTAGCGCCTCCCTCCAACAGGTGCGTAGCAAACGAATGGCGGAAAGTGTGCGGACTGACCGTTTTTCGGATGCCGGCTGATTCCGTTTGTACCTTGACTATATGAAAAATCATGATCCGGGAAAGAGACGTTCCTCTCCGGCTTAAAAACAGTACGTCTTCATACCCTTTTTTTACGGGAATCTTGTTTCGATCCGGCAAATACAAATTGATTTCTTTGATGGCAACGGGAGAAATAGGTACTAAACGCTGTTTGCGTCCCTTTCCTTCTACTTTGATAAATTCTTCATCCAAGTACAAATCCGAAAAGCGCAGGCCGATTAGTTCGGAAACGCGCAATCCGCAACTGTACAAGGTCTCTAAAATGGCGCGGTTGCGTTGCCCTTCCGGCAAAGATCGGTCAATACTTTCGATGATGCTGTTAATTTCCGAAATTGTCAGAAATTCGGGTAATTTCAATCCGATTTTAGGTGATTCGAGCAGTTCGGTCGGGTCTTTTTCGATGTAATTTTCCAAGCTCAAAAAACGATAAAACGATTTGATTCCCGAAACTATCCGCGCCTGTGAACGCGGACTGATACCAATTTCGTGCAACCCGGAAATCATCTCCTGTAAATCGTCTAAAGTAGCGTCTTCCGGTTTTTTCCCGACGACTCGGAGGTATGCAGTCAATTTGTTCAGATCGTCGGAATAGGCTGCTACCGAACGGGGAGATAAAGATTTTTCAAGCTGTAAATAGGTATGGTAGGCTGTAAATAATTCGCTGTCGTCGGAATTTTTCTTCATTATAGTGTAGTTGTTATGAATAAAAAAACTAATTTTGTATTCACAAAGATACATAAATAATATCGAAAATGAAGATTCAAATTATCAACGGACCCAATTTGAACCTTTTGGGTGTTCGAGAGCCTGAAATTTACGGTTCGCTTTCTTTTGAGGATTATTTGCAGGAATTGGTTATACTTTATCCGGGAATTGAAATAAGTTATTTTCAGTCGAATACGGAAGGTGAAATAATAAACAAACTTCACGAAACCGGTTTTTCTTATGCTGGAATTGTCTTGAATGCAGGCGCTTATACTCATACGTCCTTGGCGATTCTTGACGCGATAAAAAGCATTTCTACGCCTGTGATAGAGGTACATCTGTCGAATATTCATGCCCGGGAATCGTTCCGGCACCGATCCATGCTTGCCGGAGCTTGTAAGGGAGTCATCGCCGGATTCGGCATGGATTCGTATCGTTTAGCGATAGAAGCATTGAAAAAAGTTTGTAATATAATTTAAAATATTAAGTTATGAGTACTGCTGAATTAGAAATGAGGAAAGCTCAATTGGCTCGCAAGATTCTTAATGAAAAAGACGAAAATATTATTGTCTCGATGGAGAAAGGTCTGCGCAAAATAAAACATTCTGCAATGAATATTAAGGAAAGAAGAAAGCTTATAAATGAATTTTTGCAGTTTATAGAAATTAATAGCATTACAGATTCAAATTTCAAATTCAACCGAGAAGATTGCTATGATAGAGAAATACTTCTTTGATAGTAATATATGGTTGTACTTACTCCTTGAAAAAGGCAGCGAAAAATCGTTAATTGCTAAAAATTATATAGAATCAAGTATATTGAAGGACCAAGTTGTAATTTCATGGCAGGTTCTTAATGAGGTTAGTGTTAATTTGCTGAAAAAAGGGTTTACGGAAGAGCAAATATCAGCTATTACTAAATGGTTGTGTAGAATTGCTACAGTTCAAGATTTTACGGAGGAAATACTACTGAAAGCATCATTTTTGCGGCAAAAGTATTTAATTTCCTATTGGGATAGCTTGATTGTTGCAGCAGCGTTGGAATCCAATTGCGGATTTCTCATAAGTGAAGATATGCAAAATGGGCAAAAGATATTAAATCTAATCATACATAATATTTTTTTATAAAGGTTTGGCAATTCGCCTATACATGAAAATAAAATATAATCCGACCAAAATAAACGGAATACTAAGCAGTTGCCCCATATCAAAGAACATGTTATCTTCAAAATCCACTTGACGTTCTTTGAAAAATTCAATAAAAAACCGGAATGAAAAAATTAAGGTTAAGACTAATCCGAACAAGAATCCGGTTTTGAGCGTTTCCCTTCTTTTTTTATACAAATAGAGCATCAAAAAAAAGAAACACAAATAAGCGACGGCTTCATACAGTTGCGCCGGATGCCTCGGGACAAAATCCACTCGCGTAAAAATAAAAGCCCAAGGCACGTCCGTTGCTTTTCCGATGATTTCCGAATTCATTAAATTTCCGATTCTGATGAAACAAGCTCCCAAAGGAGCAACGATTGCTATGTAATCGAGCGTTTTAATGAGATTCATTTTTGTTTTTCCGCTGAACAAGAGTAATGCAATTATTAATCCGATAGTTCCTCCGTGACTTGCCAAACCCCGATATCCGGTGAAAGCAAACTTTCCGCCTTCAAAAGAGACCGGAAGAACCATTTCCAAAGGATGATGCAGATAGTATTCCGGTTCATAAAATAAGCAATGACCCAATCTCGCTCCAATGATAATACCCCAGAAACAATACCAAAATAATGTGTAATAATTTGATTCCGGGATATTTTCCTTATTGAATATCTTTTTTATAATGTAAGCGCATAAGAAGATTCCCCCAACGAACAGCAGGTTGTAATATCCCAAAGAAGTTCCTTTAATAATCGCCGGATCTGCATTCCATTCAATAAATAATCGGGTATTCATTATCCGTCATTTGTTATCGGTCAGCAAATCTCTCAAGGATCGGGGAAGATAAAAAGTATTATTCTTATCAACGTACACAACCACGGTATTCAGTTCTATATCTTTACCGTTGCGCTTCACAATGTTGGTGTTGGGTTGAATCTCCAATGTATTTTTTTTGTTCGTAATTTTCAATACGGGTATTTTATCATTAATTGAAATCGTATAAGCATAATTCGCAAATACATCCGTATGTTTGGCAAAATAAGTACTTGTCAATGATTCGAGACTGTCTTTCAATCCCATCGTTTGACGAAGGTAGCGGTTCAGTTCGATATTGGTGTGATGACCGGTCAAGCGATTGGGAGTCGGGTCGTAAATCGCTAAAAACACTTCTTCACCGGTATGGCCGTTCGTAGTGAATCCGAAGCAGGTGTTTTTATCTAAAATTCCGTTTACTGTTTTTGCCAAGAAGGAGTCTTTCTTTCGCTCTTCGGCAGAAAGCGTACTAAGCTTATAATCGTTACATTGTAAAATTTGAGTATAATCGCTGTCGCTTAATGCAATGCCGGTCAATTGATCAAATACTCCCTGCAAATCGGCCGGTTCGGTATTACGCAATATATCAACCAGTTTATTAGCGCTCGTCTTGAATTTAGAAACAGCTCCGAATAATTCGTCTTTTGTTAAATGAAAATAGCCCGGACATTTGTTGGAACCGATACTGAATCCGCTGTTGCCGTGGTCGGGAACGACCACCACTACGGTTTCGCCGTTCGCTTTGGCAAAGTCCAATGCGACTCCGCAAGCTTTATCGAAAGCGAGCATTTCGGTAATCATAGTGACAGCGTCATTGGCATGTGCCGCCCAATCCACTTGGCTTCCTTCCACCATTAAGAAAAAGCCGTTTTCATTTTTCGATAACTTTTCGATAGCTGTTTGCGTCATTTCGGCTAAGGAAGGTTCCTTTTCCGGATTACGGTCAATATCATGCTCCATAGCGGTTTCTCCGAATAAAGCCCACATTCGGTCGCCTTTATAATTTTCGTAACCGGCGATGTCATTCAAAAAAACACCGTATCCTTCGTCTTGCAGAAACTGTCGGTCGTTTGCAGACAAAAGGCTTACTCCTCCTCCAATCACTACATCCAATTTATTATGAACCATTTGCGGAGCAATCCAATCGTATCGGTTTCTATCGTAAGTATGTGCGGAACAATCGGCCGGCGTGGCATGAGGAAATTCGCAGGTGAAAACCAAACCGGTTGCCTTATTTTGAGTAATGCGAGCAGCTTCCAAGACGGTCATCATCGGCTGATACGCTTTTTCGGGATCCATCGGGATAATATCGTTCAAAGAATCTACCGGCGGATACATGGCGATTGATGCTGCGCGACTCGGATAACCGGTCACGTAACACGAGGTTGTAGGCGCAGAATCGCCGATAGGCGCATTGGACGAATAGGTCAAAATTGTTCCGCAAAGATATGGATCAATATGCAGTTTGGTCATCTCCGGATGATTGTATCGTTGATACCAACGGGCAGCCGAAACAACCGACAAAGAGGTTCCATCGGGTATTAATAAAATTACATTTTTAATCTCTTTGTTTTGCGCTACAATACTGCCGACTGTAAACAAAACTGCTACTAAGATGTTGATAATTCGTTTCATAATTATTCTTTAATTTATTTTTGCATTTATATTTATTATTTTTTTATGTATCGTTGTGAAGGCCTCTACGGAAAAATAACCGCCGGGCATTTTCGGTTGTTACTTCTGCAATTTTTTCGATGGGAAGATTATAAACTTCCGCTAATTTTGCAGCTGTATGCAACAAATAAGCCGGTTCGTTTCTTTTTCCTCGGAAAGGAGTAGGGGAGAGGTAGGGTGAATCGGTCTCCAAAACAATTCGCTCCAAAGGAAACATCGGCAAATAATCGCGAAAATTTGCTTTTTTATAGGTAATTACACCGTTAATTCCAATCATAAAATTTTTACAAAGTACGATTTCTTCTAATTCTTCTCGTGTGCCTCCGAAGCTGTGAAAAACGCCGCGCAATCGCTCAATTCCCACTTTATATAAACTTTCGAAAACCTGAGGAAACGCTTCCCGCGTATGAATAACGACCGGTAAATCGCGGTCAATACTCCATCGTAATTGCTCTTCGAAAACGTGAATTTGTTCATTGAGAAATGTTTGATCCCAATACAAATCCAATCCGATTTCGCCGATGGCAATGTATTCTCGTTTGTTCAATTCGGTTTTTATCACTTCCAAATCGTGTTGATAATGCGCTTTCACACTTGTGGGATGCAAACCCATCATGGGAAAACAGCACGCGGAATATTGATCGGATACTTGATGCAAGCGTTCGACGGATTCTGTATCAATATTAGGAAGACAAAATAACCGGATTCCCGCTTCTATTGCTCGTTGTATAACGAAATCCCTATCCGAATCAAATTCTTCCGAAAACAGGTGTGTGTGACTATCTATCAGATACATTATCAATCAAATACATTCAATTGCTCGCCTCTTCGGTAGTAAAATTGCATTTTATATGCTTTGAACCGCACCGCTTGTTCATCGGGGGACGTTCTGCTGTACCGTTCTTCAACTTTAGTCCATATATCCCAAATAAATTCATTGGCTTTTCTGCGAAGCTCTTCCATGTTGTTTTGCAAACGGGACAAGTTCTTTTCATAAATAGCCAAACTTTGAATCGAGTCTTTGAATAATTCGTAATGAACTTTTACTTTAGCTATTGCCGGATTATACAGAGGGATTCCGGTTCGGGAAGTTCGCTCCGCTTCGCCGCGTATCAGATTTTCACCCCATTTCAAAATCGCTTCTTCGGTGGATAAGTCCGGCAGTACCGGATTATTTTCCGGAAAACCGTATAAAACCAAACTTTCGGCCCGAATCTCATTCCGAATCACGGTCAGAAATAAGACTTGAATAAAGTGAGAAATATACAATTGAGCATTTTTGAATAAATCTTCGTATTGACTTTTAGCTTTAGTTCTATCTGTTATTGCTTGATTCAAAACAAAATAAGCTCCTTCATATGTTGTTGTGAATACGCGTAATTCTTGTAATTCAAGTATTGAAAGAATTTTATCCCACGATTCATTTATTTCTTCTTGAGCTGCAGCTGCTCGAAGAATATCTATTCTTTCTTCATCCGTTTCCGGTAATTTTTTAGCCGACATTTTTTCCATTGTTTTTAAAATTCTCGTTCAACCAAACCTCCCGCAATATCTGCCAGTATTTTTTTTCCGGCCGGATCTGCGGAAACTTTTTGTAACGCATTGATTGATTGTTGATGATAATTTTGTAACGCTTTTTGCGTTTTCTCCTTTACGGACAATTTGTCATAAAGTTGTCGAACCGCTTCTATTTTTTCATCCGATTGTATATTGTTGTTCAGCCAATAAAGTAAGGCTTCTTTATCTTTTCCGGTTGCTGTTTCTAACGCGGTTACTAATAAAAACGTTTTTTTGTTACAAAGAATATCGCCTCCCGTTTTTTTCCCGAAAGTGTTGGAATCACCGTAAACATCCAACCAATCGTCTTTGATTTGAAAAGCGATGCCCAACCGGATACCGAAATCGTACAGGTTTTGTTGATCGCTTTCGTTCGCTCCTCCGACTATTGCTCCGCTTTTGAGACAAGCTCCCATCATAACGGCTGTTTTCAGTCGAATCATTTCAATATATTCTTTTTCCGAAATCATTGTTCGTTTCTCATATTCCATATCAAATTGCTGTCCTTCGCAAATTTTGGCTGCCGTATCGGAAAATAAATCCAATAATATTTCTAAACAGCGTGAAGGAGATTTTGCCAAATATTTGTAGGAAAGAATCAACATCGTATCACCGGATAAGATAGCGGTATTTTCATTCCATTTTTTATGAACGGTGGCTTGTCCTCTTCGCAAATCGGCTTTATCCATCACATCATCGTGCATAAGCGTAAAATTATGAAAAATTTCCCATGCCAATGCTGTCGGGATTGCTTCTTTCACTTCGTTGCAAAATAAATTACAAGCTAAAAGCGTTAATGCCGGCCGAATTTTTTTCCCTTTTAATGTAAGCAAATAGGCTATCGGGCTGTACAATCCGGCGGGATTTTTCGGATATTCAATGGATTGAATCTCCTTATTAATAATTATCAGCGCATCCGAAAGAGTCATTATACAATTGTTGTTTTTTCACTTCCAAAAGTAAAAAAAATTTTTTGATAAAAAAAATTTAACGCTTAAAAACAATGGGAATATATACTTTTATCGCAACATTTTCTCCTTTTGTCCGACCGGGTATCCAAGCCGGCATATTTTTTAAAACTCGAACGGCTTCTTCGTCCAAGAAAATATATACTCCTTTTTCCAATTGAACATTCGAAACGGAACCATCCGGTTCGACGATAAAAGAACACCACACTCGTCCTTCGATTCGTTGTTTCAGTGCGGTCGAAGGATATCGAATGTTTTCATAAATAAATCGAATCAATGCGGTTTGTCCTCCCGGAAACTGAGGCAGGACTTCTGTCGAAGCGGCGGTAACCGTATCTGTATCGGTTTCATTTGGAATAACAGTTTCATTTTTGACGGGAGTAATCGGTTTTTCATCCGATTTCGAATGTGAAAACGCAATTGCCGTATCTTCCTTAACGACAGGAACATCATCGGCTATAACATAATCTTCGTAAACGATTTCCGGTTTGGAAATTTCCGGTGGAGCAATCGAACCGGATTCGGATTCTTCTGTTTTAATTCCCCCTTCAAATTCATTTTCAATAAAAACCGGGCCTAAAGTTTCCCAATCGGAAGTGTCGGTTTCGGAGCTTTGCCATTCCAATAACACAAAAAAACCGGACAAAGCAACGGCAAATCCCATCAGAAAGAAAGTAATTCTTCCTTTTTCCAAATCGGCTTCCGGTGTTTTTTTTATTTCCATTGATTTAATTCATGGTGCAAAGATACTTTTTTATCTTCTCTTGCGTTTGTAATATAGTGAAAATCTTCTATATTTGTATATAGTTTTAAATACATGCGAAAATTAATAACGCTATATCTCTCATTATTATGTGCTTTCCAGCTTTTGGCTCAAGAAGGAAAGTCCGGTTTCGATTTTTTGCAACTGCCTACTTCCGTTCGGGCTGCTGCTTTAGGCGGAACCAATGTTTCAGTTGTGGAAAATGATTTGTCGTTGGTCTATCAAAATCCGGCTTTTTTGGGACAAGAAATGGATTTATCGTTTTCGGCCGGGTATTTGTCTTACATTGCCGACATCAAGATGGGTAATATTGCATTTGCCAAAGCTTTAGGAGAAAGAAGCGCTTGGGGAATCGGGGTTATTTATTCCAATTACGGTAAAATGTCGGAAACAACGGAAGAAAAGGCGATTTTGGGAGATTTGAATGCTTCCGATATTTGCGGAAACCTCTTTTTTTCCCGTGATTTAACGGAAAGAATACGAGGAGGGGTCACAGCTAAATTCATTTATTCTGATTATGCATCCAATACAGCCATCGGATTGGGAGTTGATTTAGGTTTGAGTTATTATAATTCGGAGAAAAATTTATCCCTCGGATTAACGGGGAAAAATCTGGGACGACAAATCAAAGCATATGAAACGGAATTGGCCGGTCTGCCTTGGGAAATTCAATTCGGAATCAGTCAAAGATTAACGCACGCGCCTATTCGTTATTCCATAACGGCTGCAAACTTGAATCGGTGGCAATTCTATAATCTGCAAGGAGAAAAAAACGCTTTTGTAACCAATTTATTAAAACATTTTGTATTCGGCGTGGAATTTCTTCTCTCGGACAATTTTTGGGCCGGCGTTGGATACAATACGAGACGAGCGGCCGACCTGCGTTTAAGTGATGGAAACAAATTGAGCGGATTCAGCGTCGGCGCCGGATTGAGAGTGAAAGCGTTTGCTTTCGGCTGCTCCGTAGGGAAATACCATCCTTCCGCAACTTCTTTTATGTTAAACATTTCCACGTCTTTGGCTGAAATGAAATTGTAGTTTATGAAAAAGATTCTTATAGCAATTGACGGACATTCGTCTTGCGGTAAAAGTACAATGGCTAAAGAGTTAGCTAAAACCCTGCATTATCGGTATATTGACAGCGGCGCTATGTATCGCGCCGTTACTTTGTATTGTTTGGAAAAAGGATTTTTTAACGATGATACTTTGAATATCGAAGCGATAAAACAATCAATCGGCGATATTCATATTTCTTTTGAACTGAACGAAAAAACAGGTAATTCCGATACGTATCTGAACGGAGAAAATGTAGAGAAACCGATTCGCAGCATGGAAGTTGCCGACAAAGTGAGTCCGGTAGCCGCTGTCGGATTTATACGGGAAGCGATGGTAAAACAGCAGCAGGCGATGGGGAAAGATAAAGGTATTGTCATGGACGGAAGGGATATAGGAACGGTTGTTTTTCCCGATGCCGAACTGAAACTGTTTGTTACCGCTCGTCCGGAAGTACGTGCGCAACGTCGCTTGGATGAATTGATTGCAAAAGGCGAAACCGTCAGTTTCGACGAAGTCTTGAAAAATATAGAAAAACGTGATTTGATTGATTCCACACGAAAAGACGGGCCTTTGCGAAAAGCGCCGGATGCTGTGGTTTTGGATAATTCGGATATGACTATTGCGGAACAAAATGCGTTTCTGCTTCGATTACTTGAAGAAATGATAAAAAATAGGAGGCGTCGGCAGTTTATTCCCGCTCCAATCGCCTCCTCTCAATGATTTTCGGGTTTTTTACCCTAAATAGCTTTTTAACAAGTCATTTTTGTTACTTGTTTTCAATCTTCTGATTGCCTTTTCTTTAATTTGTCTTACCCGCTCCCGCGTTAAACCAAATTTATCACCGATTTCTTCCAGCGTCATTTCTTGCGAACCGATTCCGAAAAACATTTTAATAATGTCTCTTTCCCGGTCGCTTAAAGTGGACAAAGCACGATTGATCTCCTTGGACAGCGATTCGTTTATCAAATAACGATCGGCAGCCGGAGCATCTTCATTGATCAGTACATCCAACAAGCTGTTGTCTTCGCCTTCCACGAACGGAGCATCCACCGAAATGTGTCGTCCCGAAACTTTAAGCGTGTCCGAAATCTTGTCAACTTGAATGTCCAATTCATTTGCTAATTCTTCGGGTGACGGACGGCGTTCGTGTTCTTGCTCGAATTTTGAAAAAGCTTTGGTAATCTTATTCAGAGAACCCACTTGATTCAAAGGTAAGCGTACAATCCTTGATTGTTCGGCTAATGCTTGCAAGATGGATTGCCGAATCCACCACACTGCGTAGGAAATAAATTTAAATCCGCGCGTTTCGTCAAACTTTTCGGCAGCTTTTATCAGTCCGAGATTGCCTTCATTAATCAAATCCGGAAGACTTAATCCTTGATTCTGATACTGTTTTGCCACCGAAACCACAAAACGAAGATTTGCGCGCGTTAATTTTTCCAGAGCAGCCCGGTCACCGCGTTTAATAGCTTGCGCTAATTCCACTTCTTCTTCCACTGTAATCAAATCTTCACGACCAATCTCTTGAAGATATTTGTCCAGTGATGCGCTTTCGCGATTAGTGATTGATTTGGTGATTTTTAATTGCCTCATTCAATAAAGTTTACTATGAAAAAACATAAAAACCTGCAAAAATATACATTTTTTCCGTAAAAACAAAACGATTCTGTTGCTTTTAACATATTTTATTTTTATTTAGTGATACGCTTTAGTCATTGAGATCAATGGCCGTGTATTCAATTCTTCGGGTATTCGGATAAAATCCCTTAATATAAAGTCCTCTGTCGTCCGCATCTTTTTTCAAAATGGTTGCAACAACGTCTTCCATATCTTCCTGCGAAGAAATCCGAGTGTCATTGGCCGTTAAAATGATAAATCCGTTTCTGATTCCGGCCGATTTCAATTTTCCGTTTCCCAATTCGGTTACTTCTACGCCGTAGCTGATACCTAAACGAGTTTTTACTTCATCGGATAATTCTTTGAGCGTAGCTCCTAAAATATCTTTGGGTAATTTTTGTTTGACGATTTCGGTTGTCCCTTGGTCATTTTTCAATTCAACCGTATAGGTTTTTACGGCATCTCCCCGGTAAATTTGTACATCCACTTTGTTTCCGGGGCTGTATTGACTTAATTGCGCTCTCAAGTCTTGGCCGTTTTTTATTTTTGTCCCGTTAATAGCTGTTACGACATCTCCTACTTGGATTCCGGCTTTTTGAGAAGTGCTATTAATAGGAAAATCGGCAACATATACTCCTTCGTTTACTTTTAATTTATTGTATGTGGCCGAATCTATTTCTTTTAAATCGGATAATTCATTGTATTTTATTCCCAATATAGCTCGTTGTACGATTCCGTATTGTTTGATGTCCGTAACTATTTTTTTTACGATATTAATGGGAATAGCAAACGAATAACCCATAAAGCTTCCCGTTTCGGTATAAATCGCCGCATTGATGCCGATTAATTCACCTTTGGTGTTTACGAGCGCTCCTCCGCTGTTTCCCGGATTTACGGCAGCGTCTGTTTGAATATACGATTGGATTTTGGCTCCGTTATCTCCCGTGTTATCGTAAGCAATGTCTCCGCGCCCTTTTGCGCTGACAATACCGGCGGTAACGGTTGACGTCAAGTTGAAAGGATTTCCGACGGCTAAAACCCATTCGCCTACTTTTAATACGTCGGAATCACCGAAAGGCAAAGCATGAAAATCTTTTCCTTCAATTTTCAACAGGGCCACATCGGTTATGTTATCGCTTCCGATTATTTTAGCCGTATAAACCTTGTCGTCGTTAGTTTTAACTTCAATCTCATCGGCTCCCTCAATGACGTGATTATTGGTTACGATGTATCCGTCGGAAGAAATAATCACTCCGGAACCGAATCCTACTCTGGGACGTCTTTGATAAGGTTGAAAAGAATAATCATCTCCCCCGAAGAAAAAATCGAAAGGATTGATGTAGCCTCTGTTGCTTCTGCTTCTTTCAGAGGGTTTTGTAACCGATTTAATATGTACGACAGCATTTACCGATTGTTCGGCGGCGTATGTAAAATCCGTATTTTCGGCAGGAGTTGCATATCCTACCGTGCGAAACCCCTGTTGATCCGATGAAAAGTTGAAAGGATTATTTCCATTTTTCCCGTTAAGATAAGAGTAAGTTCCAATAGCGACAATAGCGCTCAATAGGCTTACCAACACAAAGCCGCATACTAATTTCAATGTTTTCATACGTTATTTTCAAAATTAATTTATAGTAAAACAATATTTCAATTAATAAATTACTGCAAATAACGTACAAAATTTTGTTTTATGCAATTCTACGAATATATTTATAAAAAATTAACCAACAATCGGGTTTCTTAAACTTGTATTAACAGACAAAATGGCATAGAGTGGGGGAAGTTGAGGAATATTTCAAACATTTCAGACCGTTGAAACGCATACGGGCGAACCTTTCAAGGCTCACCCGTAAAATTATCATAATCAATTACTTGTTACTCGTAATTTTTATTTCAATTCTTTTTTTAATTGTTTCCTTTTTTGAATTTCGTATGCAATCGGAGCGGCCGTAAATAATGAGGAGAAAGTCCCGACAAATACGCCGAGCAACATGGCAAACGAAAAGCTTCGAATAGATTCTCCCGCAAAGAGGAAGATAATAACCATCACAAGGAATGTACTCATACTTGTATTGAACGTTCGGTCCAACGTAGAATTTAACGCCTCATTGAACAGTTCGTATTTATCTCGTTTGGGATACAAGTGTGAATATTCGCGTACACGGTCGAAAATAACCACCTTATCGTTGATAGAATATCCGATTACAGTCAGTATGGCGCCGATAAACGTCTGGTCAATTTCAAGAGAGAAAGGTACACGTCCCCATAGAATCGCATAAACTCCTATGATAAAGAGTGTATCACCGGATAGTGCGACAATAGAGCCTACACTGTAAGAAACATCGCGGAACCGGAGCAAAATATAAGCGCCGATAGCCAATACGGCAAAAACAACCGCAAAATAAGCGCCTGTTTTGATGTCTTCGGCGATACTCGGTCCTACTTTTTGAGAACTCAAAATATATTTTCCGCTGAATTGTTGAGCAGTTGTTCCTTCCGGCAACAGCGGCTTCAGTCCTTCATACATTTTTCCGATTATTTCCGCATCCACTCCTTCCGAATTGTCCGCAATTTTATAGTTCGTCGAAATACGCACTTGATTGGAGGATTCAATGGTGATTACGCTCGGCGTGTGATTCTCGAAAAGAGGTTCCAACATTTCTTGTGCGTCTGCCGTATTTATCGGTTGGTCGAAGCGAACAATATAGTTTCGCCCTCCCGTGAAGTCAATCCCCTGATTTAATCCGCGTAAAAATAAAGCAAGCAGACAGATAACCACGATTGAAATATTGACGATATATATTAATCTTCTGTTTCTCATCAGATTATATTTCGGATTTACCAAGAAATTCTTCGTCAATGGAGTCATGAAAGTCAAATTCAACAGCTTTCCTTTTTCCATAAAGCTTTCGTAGATGACACGGGTTAAGAATACGGCGGTGAAGAATGATATGGCAATACCGATGATCAAGGTGGTGGCAAATCCTCGAATCGGACCCGTTCCGAAGAAAAACAAAATAACGCCGGTGATAATGGACGTCAAGTTAGAGTCGAAAATAGCGGAAAAAGCTTTTTTATAACCTTCTTCAACAGCGTTCTTTACTTTTTTACCTCCGCGAATCTCTTCTTTAATACGTTCATAAATTAACACATTGGCATCAACCGCTATCGCCAAAGCCAATACGATACCGGCAATACCGGAAAGGGTTAGAACGGCATGGAAAGAAGCCAATACCCCTATTGTGAAAAATAAATTGAGCAGCAAAGCGCCGTCGGCAATCAAACCGGGTTTTAAACCATATACTACGATTAAGTAACTCATCAGAACGACCATAGCGAACAGGAACGAAATAAATCCTTTATTGATGGATTCTTGTCCCAAAGAAGGGCCGATTACATCTTCTTGAACGATTCGAGCCGGAGCCGACATTTTACCGGATTTCAATACGTTTGCCAAGTCTTTGGCATCTTCCGGCGTAAAGCGCCCCGTGATTTGAGAGCGTCCGTTGGGAATTTCACTGTTTACTGTAGGTGCGGAGTAAACCATATTGTCCAATACAATCGCTACGCTTTTTCCTATATTTTCTTTTGTCAAGCGCGCCCATTTTTTAGCGCCTTCGGAATTCATTGACATGCTCACTTCGGCATACGGGGAACTTTGGCTGAATTCGTCACTGGCTGAAGTTACCACATCGCCTTCCAACGCCGGACGGCCGTCGCGGGTACTTGATTTCAATGCATACAGTTCATACATATCTTCCTTTGGTCCCGAAGGTTTTACACCCCATCTTATAACTAATTGATTAGGAAGCGCTTCTTGTACCGATTGCATATTTAAATATTTATCAACCAGCTCTCGGTCCCGTTTGCTGACGCTACCGATAAGCGGTCCCGCATGGGATTGGTTCGGATCCATACGTAATAAAGAAAATAAAGGAAAATTCTTTTTGTAAGCTTCAAGAGCTTCGTTGGAACCTTCCGGCATATTATTATCGGTTGTATCTTCTTGCGACTGTAAAGAGGAATCGCTTTTTTCTAATTTTGCGAGTTCTTCTTCAATTGTATCGTTTTTTACGCTCTTTTCAACTTTCTGTTGCGTGTCGGCCGGTTTGGCAGTTGTTGCCGGCGTTTTTTCGGCGGTTGCCTTCGTCGTTTCGTGAGAATCGGCTTCTTCTTGCACTCTTGCAAGTGAATCACGAATAATTGTATTAGCGGCTAATAGAGCTTGATGAATATCTTTTTCGTCGAATGTTTCCCAAAATTCGAGGTTAGCGCTCCCCTGTAACAAGGCGCGAACACGTTCTTTTTCCTTAATACCCGGAAGCTCGATGGAAATACGTCCTTCGGTTTCTAATCGTTGGATATTCGGAGCGACCACTCCAAAGAGGTCAATACGTGTCCGAAGTACATTGAATGAATTGTCAATAGCGCTTTTTAATTCCGTGCGTAAAACGGTTTCTACTTGTGCATCGGAGCTTTGAGGAGTAATTTTATCTTTCAGTTCAAAGGTACTGAAAATGGCGGATAACCTTGCGCCCGGATCCAATTTGTGATATTCTTCCGTGAATAGAGAAATATAATCGTTACTGCTTTTTAATTGGCGTTCACTCGCATTCGCCAACGCTTGATTGAAAGTCGGGTCGGGATTATGATTCGCCAGCGATTTAAGCACATCGGCTACGTTGAGTTCCATAATTACACTCATTCCGCCTTTCAAATCAAGGCCTAAATTTAACTCCATCTCACGGCTTTTTTTCAAGGTATAACCCAGCCATATTTTTTCTGTTGCTAACGAGTCCAGATACTGACTCTCTTTCATTTGATCGTCGCCCGCATATTCTTTAGCCTTTTTGTAATAGGGATTTGTCGCAAATGTAAACGACAGATAAAATATACAAACTAAGGTTAGCAATACTGCGAAGACTGTTATAACTCCTTTGTTCTGCATTTGATTTATACTTTATTTTGACATTAATTAGCTATCTGCTTATTTAAGCGTGCAAAGATAGTACTTTTTATGCAATTCGGCCATAAAATCCCTTTAAATATTAACTAAATTTATGAATGAAGGAAAATATTTCGTTAATTCTCTATTTTGTCAATAATATATTCCGGTCTTTCTTTCACTTCATCGAATAAAATACCGATGTATTGTCCCAATACCCCAACGGTAAGCAATTGGATTCCTCCGAAGAAGATAACGATAATCATGATGGACGTCCATCCGGATTCGGCGTTGGTATAACCGAAAATTTTTCCCAGCGCATACCATAGCGCCATGATTATACTGAACGCTACAACCGTAAACCCCAAGCTGACAACCATCATCAGCGGTTTCTTGGAAAAATATAATAAAGCGGTTGAGGCGAATGCGAGCATCTTTTTCAAAGGATATTTGGTTTCGCCGGCCAAGCGAGCTTCCCGCTCATAATAAAAAGGAACTTGTTTAAATCCGATCCACGAAATGATGCCCCGTATGTATTTGCCCTTTTCTTTGAAACGGTTAAATTCACGCATGACACGAGCGTCAATCAATCGAAAATCGCCGGTATCCAACGGAAATTGCACTTCGGATAATTTATTAAGCGAGCGGTAAAATGTTTTTGCAGACCATAATTTGAATTTGCTTTCTCCGGCCCGGCTTTTGCGAACGCAATATACAACATTCGCTTGTTGAGCCTCTTGTTTGGCTAACAGTTCGGGAATCAATTCGGGAGGATCTTGCAAATCGGCATCAATAATTACTGCTAAGTCGCTTTTACAATAATTGATTCCTGCCGTTACCGCCTTTTGGTGACCGAAATTTCTGGAAAAATGAATTACTTGCGCCGACGGATCTTCCGCCGCTATTTCGGATAATATTTCGCGCGTTTTGTCTTTACTTCCGTCGTTGACGAAAATAATCCGGCCGGAAACATTGTTCAATTCGGACAATACTTTCTTTATCCGTTGATATGTGACGGCAATTACCGCTTCTTCATTAAAACAAGGTACTATTACACTCAATGTTTTCATTATTCTTTCGGTTGACGATGAAACTTATTTAAATGTATAAAATTTGTTTAACAGAAAATTCAACGTGGTATAAAATACCATTCCAATCAATTGGCAAATATAAGCATAGCTGATTTCCAAAGGATGATTTCCGATGGTAAACCGAAGATCGGGGCCTGCCGTATATTTATTTAAAATGTTTACGAGAAACAATTGCGGAATATAACAAATCAGAAAAGCCGCCGTGAATTTGATAAATTCTTTTCCCCAATGATTTTTGCTTTGAAAAGTCCATTTCCGATTCCAGAGAAAACTGTTGATTAATCCGATCGTATAACCGGTGATATTGGAAACGGTGATAATCGTCGGGGATACGGTTTCTTGCTTTCCGGCTTGGAATACCGGATACATCATTATCCAGATGATTACAATGGTCAATAAAGTGTTTATTACGCCTACAATGCCGTATTTAATCGCTTGAAGCCAAAAAGTTTTCTTCATTGCCTACTCAACAATTCGTTTTGAATTTCTTCGTCCGAGAATATTTTAACATTGGTAATAATAAATTCTTTATCAATAAAATCGCCGTATTGATTGCATTCGTTGACGATTTCTTCCAGCATCGCTTTTATATCCACTTGAATATGAACTAAAAACAATAAGGTAAAATAATTATCCCGAATCCGTATATCTTCCGTAACGCCTCGATGATTTTGAATATAATAAGGTATTTCTTTCTCAATCAATTCTTTTTGATAATCGGAAAAGTTTTTCTTTCCTTGGGATTTGAAAAAAGCAAAAAATCGGAGCAGATCGCCTTTGCCGCCCAAACCGGTGGAAATGAAAATTTGTTTTTCATCGGAAAGTTCGGATTCCAATGTAATTTTCGCTTGAATATAAGACATGGCAGACCAATCATCGGAATGATTTTCGTGATAGGTTTCAATTGCCCGATAAGCTTTTACATCACCGGAGATTGCTAAATAAGCAAGCGCGTATTTTATTTCCGGAGGAGAAGCTTCGGTTGATGCCAAGATATTTATTTGTTTTTCCAAGCTTTGATCGTCGGAAAAATCACTTTTGATCGCTTCCGAAAAGCGAAAATATTCCATTTGTTTTTCCACCGGAACGTTGGTTTCAAGGACATGCAAGCTCCCTTTGAGGTTCTCTAATGAATGTTGCAATTCTCTTAATGCATTTCTATCGTTTCTCATAGCGGTATGTATAATTTTCCTTTTTTTTCAGTACGCAGTGTATGAAAAAATATAAGTTGATAATCGGTTGAAATAAATCATATAAAAGAATCGTCAAGTACGATTTTTTTAACTCCAGATATTCGTTTATTTTATTAATAACAGTCAATTGAGAAAAAAAACGAACGATAAAACAAAACAGAGCAATTCCGGGCAATAGGAAGTCCGGTAATGATGTGTATGGTAAACCGCAGATCAAACAAATAATCAAAGCGGTAAAAAAACCGATGCGTGAAAAGGTTTCTAATCGCCAGAAAGCAACCGGTCCTCGCTTATAGAATCGCTTGGTTAACATTCGATCTGTTTTTTGGCGTATCCAATCTCTGTAATCGTTTATTTCCGTAAGAGTAACACTTTGAGCCGAAAGTTCTACCGCCGTATTTTCTCCCGTAGCGATGTCATTAATAAACAAATCATCTTCGCCTTGTCGCAGAACACGATGCTTAACAAATCCTTTTTGTTCAATAAAATGTTCTTTCGAATAGGCCATATTTCGTCCGTTTCCCGAATAGGGATGATTAAACAAAGCGAGTGAAATCATTTGGAGGTTGGAAAAGAAATAATCGTATGCCATATACTTGCGTGATAAACCGCTTGCTTCGTCTAAAGCGGAAAAACCCAAAACAACGGTTTTTCTGTCCGAAAACCGGCGAGTCATCAAATGAATCCAATCTTTTGTTCGGATGTAACTGTCGCATTCGGTAAACAAAAGCTTGTCGTATTTGGCAGCTTTGATACCTAATGTTAACGCTAATTTTATCCGACTTACATTTCTTGTATTTTCCGGAACATGAGTAGAATATAAATTGGAATACCGGTTTTTCAGATGTATTAACGCTTCTTCTTCTGCATCCGAGATTCCGTCGGTTACAACGATCACTTCAAATTCGGGATATTCTTGTTCCAGAATATAGGGAAGAAACCGAAATAAATCGTCTTGCGAATTCTTTATGGAAATTATGACGGAAACCGGCGGCGCTTCGGTCGGTTCCGATAATTCCATTTTGATTGAAGATTGCATATAATAATAAGGTTTTGCCAACACGACCCAATAGAAAAGCAATTGGGCCGTAAAGCAAAAAAGCAATACGAAAAAAAGCGCTATTTCAAATGTATTCCAAATCATAGTTTACAGTAAATCTGAAAAATAAGCGTTCGGTAGTTTACGGCAATTGTATTGCGACGCCATCACTTCACCGTATGCTCCGGCGGATCGCAAAGCGAATAAATCGCCGCGTTTCGTTTTGTTTAAACGAATGGCTTTTGCGAAGCAATCGGACGATTCGCAAATCGGGCCTACCACGTCGTAAATTTCTTCCGGCGCGTCGGACGAAAGATTTTCTATTTGATGGTAAGCGCCGTACAAAGCGGGACGGATCAATTCGGTGAATCCGGCATCTAAGACAACAAAATTTTTAAAAGTACCTTCTTTGACATACAATACTTTGGAAATCAACGAACCGCATTGTCCCACAATTGACCTTCCGGGTTCGAACCGGATTTGTTGGTAAGGCTCTGCCGGAAAGAAGGTATGAAACAGTTCAAAATAAGATTTGAAATCGGGAATCGGATTTTGATCCGGATGTTCGTAATCAATGCCCAATCCGCCGCCGAAATTAATGTGTTCGATTTTCACTCCGCGTTCGGCTAATTGTTCTTGAATTTCAATCATTCGCTTGCAAAGTTTTTGAAAAGGCTTTAAATCCGGAATTTGCGAACCGATGTGACAATGTATTCCGATCAATCGAACGGCTTCCAACGTATTTAATTTATCCAATACTTTTCCCAATTGCTCCCGATTGATGCCGAACTTATCTTCCTTAGTACCCGTCGTAATATGATGATGCGTATTTGCATCAACTTCCGGATTTATTCGAAGCGCCACTTGCGCCCGTTTTCCTTTGCTTTTTGCCAATTCGTTGATGACTTCCAGCTCCGGGACGGATTCTGCATTGTAGCAAAAAATGGCATGATCCAATCCGAGATTAATTTCCCAATCCGCTTTTCCGACGCCGGCAAATACAATTTTATCCGCAGGAAATCCGGCATTCAACGCCGCTTGAATTTCACCACCGCTGACGCAATCGGCGCCCAAACCATATTCCCGGATAATGGATAATATTCGCGGATTAGCGTTCGCTTTAACGGCATAATGAATATGGTAATTGTATTTATCGGCTTCTTTGGTAAGCGCCTGCAAGGTATGATTCAAAACGTTGACGTCGTAATAATAAAACGGCGTTGTCAACGATTGAAAAGTATCCATGGGAAATTTTTGTTTCATTCTGCAAAATTAAGAATTTTTCTCGGATTTTAAAACAGATGATCACTTAGCGCTTGCAATGCTCGTTCTTTATCTTTGGTTTGAATAAGAAACGAAATATTGTAACTGCTTCCTCCGTAAGAAATCATACGCACCCGGATATCTTTTAACGCTTGAACCGCTTTGGATTCGAATCCTAAATTATCCCAATCCAAATCTCCTACCACACAAATGATTGTCATATCTTGATCTATGGAAACCGTTCCGTATTTCTTCAAATCGTCGAGTATTTCGGTAAGATGTTTCATCTGGTCAATGGTAACCGAAACGCCCACTTCGGAGGTAACAACCATGTCAATCGGCGTTTGATAATTTTCGAAAATTTCGAAAACTTTACGCAGGAAACCGTATGCCAAAAGCATTTGTCCCGATTTAATTTTAATAGCCGTAATTCCGTCTTTGGCTGCTACCGATTTGATTTTACCTTTTTCCATTTGATTGGATATTAATGTACCCGGAGCATCCGGATGCAAAGTGTTTAGAAGACGAACCGGGATATTATTCAATCTCGCCGGCAAAATACAGGTCGGGTGCAGGATTCTGGCTCCGAAATACGCCAATTCCGCCGCTTCTTCAAATTGAAGATGACGGACGGGGAATGTCTGTTTAACATAGCGCGGATCGTTATTTTGCATTCCGTCGGTATCGGTCCATATCTGAATTTCTTCGGCGTGGACTGCCGCTCCGATCAATGAAGCGGTAAAATCGCTTCCGCCTCGTTCCAGATTATCTATTTCTCCGTAAGCGTTTCGACAAATATAGCCTTGCGTAATATAAATATCGGTATCGGGATACTTGTCTAATTGTCTATGCAATCGTTCCTTGATATAAACCGGATCGGGTTCCGAATTTTTATCGGTACGCATAAAATCCAACGCCGGGATGAGGGCGGCATTCACTTGCCGTTCCTTTAGCATCAAATGTATTAATGCAGATGAAATTAACTCTCCATGCGCCAAAATCGTCTTTTCTTCAAATCCGGTAAATAAATCTTTAGTAAACGATCGGATGGTATCGAAGTGTTTTTCCAATAACTCTTCAGCCAAACACTTATATTCTTGAGTTACGTAAAGTTTGGAAAAAAGTTCGAGATGCTTTTTCTCCAAGCGATCAATAATCTCATTGGCTCCGTCGGGATTTTTTTTATAAAGACAGTCGGCAATTTCAATCAAAGCGTCAGTCATCCCTTCAAAAGCCGACAGAACGATAATACTCTTGCTTTCTTTTTGAATTAAAGCGACCGCTTCTTTTATCTTGGCAGCCGAACCGAGGGAAGTTCCTCCGAATTTTAAAACTTTCATTTTTTCAAAATATTTGATTGTATGACATTCCCATTTGCGCGGCAAGCTTGCTTTGCGACATGCCGCAATATTCGATTTCGTCTTTCAAAACTTCACCCGGATGAATAGGGTGAGCGCATTTTTTGTTAAACTTTAGTTTCATCTGCATTTCCATAATCCTGCAAAGGTAATTACTATTTTTCGCTTCTACAAAAAATGCAGAATTATTTTTCATTGTAATATTTTTTACGCAAGACATCTGTTTTGGATTAATCCTCAAAAAAATGACTACCTTTGCCGTAAGAGATTCTTTTTTATTTAAAAAACAAAATTGATTTTAATCTTATGAAAACGTCGCTTGATAATACAAAACGGTTCAGCAGCAAGGTGGATAATTATGTGAAATACCGCCCGGACTATCCGATAGAAATCATTGATTTTTTGCAGAATACTTACCGACTTTCCACCGACAAAATCATTGCGGATATCGGTTCGGGAACAGGTATTTCGAGTCAATTGTTTTTGAATAAAAATTATCGCGTTATCGGTATAGAGCCGAATAAAGAAATGCGCGAAAAATCCGTTGAATTGTTGGGCGGTTATGAGAAATTCAGCGTTATTGACGCCACAGCGGAAAATACACAATTAGATGCCCATTCGATAGACGCGATTGTTGCGGGGCAGGCATTCCATTGGTTTGACAAAGCGGCGTGCAAAAAAGAATTTAAACGCATATTAAAGCCCGAAGGGCTTGTTGTGTTGATGTGGAACGAAAGACTTGCCGAATCCGAATTTGAACGGGAATATGACGAACTGATTGTAAAACACAGCATTGATTATGTAAAAGTGGATCATCGCAAGATTGATGAAAAAACCATTCGGGATTTTTTCTCTCCGAATCCCGTTGAATTGAAAGTATTTTCCAATCGTCAAGTGTTTGATTTCGAGGGAATGAAAGGAAGGCTGTTTTCTTCTTCCTATATCCCGGATGAGGACGACCCTCGTTCAATACCCTTGATTGCCGACTTAAAAAAATTGTTTAACAAATATCAAACCAACAATATCCTTACTTTTCGTTATGCGACAAAAGTGTACGTAGCACGCTGATTGCGATTTTTATTTGTTCGGTTGAATTTGAATGACAAATTCATAATTCATAATTCATAATTCATAATTTATAATTCATAATTTATAAAGTATAAAGTTCAAGTAATTTTATTTACCTTTGTCGGAATAAAATTTGTGTTTATTACAATGAAACGGTTCTTAATCAGTGTGTTGTTGTTTTGTATCTTGGCATCCGTTCTTTCCGGCGATTTGCTCGGACAAGATTCTATTCCCGGTACTATCGAAACTCCGGATTCTGCTATCGAAGGAGGTTTGCATCAATTTATCAAAACCAAATTTATTGAAGGCTCCGCACTTTTTATGAGTACGATTGCGCTTTCATTAATTATCGGCTTGAGTTTTTGTTTGGAACGAATCATCTATTTGAATTTAGCTCAGATAAATACTAAAAAATTCTTGAAGGAAATTGAAAAGCAATTGGAAGAAAATAATGTAGAAGGAGCTAAAGCGGTTGCTCGCGATACGCGGGGACCGGTCGCTTCGATCTGTTATCAGGCATTGTCCCGGATTCAAGGGACGATTGATGAGATTGATAAATCCATAACAGCTACCGGAAACGTTCAGACCGGATTATTGGAAAAAAATCTTTCATGGATTTCTTTGTTCATTGCCGTAGCGCCTTCTCTCGGCTTTCTGGGAACGGTAATCGGTATGGTTCAAGCGTTTGACAATATCCAACAATACGGAGATATTAGTCCGGGTATTATCGCGGGAGGGATGAAAGTCGCTTTGATTACAACCGTCGGCGGATTGATTGTCGCTATTATCCTTCAACTTTTTTATAATTATATTCTTACAAAAATTGAAGGTATTGTTAATGATATGGAAGATGATGCCATTTCCATATTGGATTTAATTACGCAATTCAAACGCCATTCAACAAAATGAAACGCTCTTCTTTCCATCGGATTTCTACCGGCGTTCTATGGCTTTGCACCCTTATTTCCTTGATTTTAGCCGTATGGTTTTATAGCGTCTGTTTTACGCAAACTCCGGATCCGGATACGGAATCAACTGAAATCTCTGCGCTTCTCTATTGGCTTTTCATATTGTTTATTATCACTGTTTGTACCGGTTTGATTTTTTCTTTTTTTTATTTTATTCGCCGGTGGCATGAAAATCCCAAAAAGATAAGACGTTCCGCGGCCGTTGCACCAGCAGGAGGATTTTTATTGTTGATTGCTTGGGTATCGGGAAACGGAAATCCGCTTCCGCTTGTCGGATATAAAGGAAATGAAAATACCTATCTGTGGCTGAAATTAACCGATATGTGGCTTTACTCCATATATATATTACTCGGCCTCGCTTTTTTTGCTTTATTGGGAGGAATTATATGGAGTTACTTTAAAAAGGTCAACTGATATGGCGCGTTTCAAAAGAGAAGTTCCTCAATTAAGCTCGACATCTTCTGCCGATGTTGCGTTTATTTTGTTGCTTTTTTTCTTGCTTTCCGGTTCTTTGGATTCCAAAAGCGGAATATACAGACGTTTGGCTCCTCCGGTTTCCGAAACGGCAATTAAAAAGAAAAATCCGATCGAAGAACGGAATATGCTTACCGTAACGATTCAAGAAGATAATACGGTTTATCTGAAAGAAGAACCGGTATCAATATCGGAAATTCGGAAAATTGCTAAAGTATTTATTGATAATCCGGATAATAAAGATTTTTTACCTCGGAAAACGGCGCTTGACATTCCGGGTTTGGGTACGACGCTTGTCTCGCGCGATGCGGTTATTAATCTCGAATTTAGTCGGAAATCCAACTACCAAACTTATATTTCCGTTTTGAGCGAATTAACCGCCGCTTACGATGAATTACGAAAAGAATCGGCGTTCGGAAAATTCAGCAAACCGTTTTCGGATTTGTCCGAAGAGCAACAAGCCGGGATACGGGAAATGTATCCGCTCCGGATATCCGAAAAAGAAATACCCGAAAATCAAGTGAGCCATGAGTAGATTTCGTAAAAATGATCGCAGAAAGGTTCCGTCATTGAACACCGCGGCATTGCCTGATTTGATTTTTACCTTATTGTTTTTCTTTCTGCTGACGGTGAATATGCGAACCGTACCGACATTGACGCAAGTTCAATTGCCGAATGCGTCCGAGCTTCAAAAATTAAAAGAAAAATCATTGCTCGTTTATCTTTCTGTCGGAAAGTCGTCCGATGAAAATCAAAAAAATCCGTATGAAATTCAATTAAATTCGGAATTAATCGCTTTAGAAGATATACTGTTTAAATTACAAGCAATGAAAGAAGCAATGAAACCGGAAGAACAAAATCAATCGGTAGTTTTGTTAAAAATAAATAAAGATACACCCATGGGATTGGTAAACGATATTCGCCGAGACTTACGGGAAGCGCAACTTCAAACGGTTTACTATACGGTAGAGAAAAGCCGGTAGAACCGTCTATGGTTAATAAAATATTGGTGTGGGACTCTTTGACGTTGACACGACAGCAGATGTTGAGGATAATATAACTGATTATAAAATTATGAATTATAAATTATAAATTATAAAAATACTTTTCAAAATAATTCATAATTCATAATTCATAATTTTAAAAAGCTTTCGAGGCTTTTTTTATTATTTTTGCTGAAAATCATAAAAAATTTGGGAAATCCGGAAATTTTGATTAATTTTATCACCTCAAAAAACCCCGTAAAATGGAAGATGTATTTGTATGAGTAATTTGTCGGCTGAAAATTTATTGTTAATCGGTTCCATCTTATTATTTATAAGTTTATTGGCCGGAAAAACAAGTTATAAAATAGGCATTCCCACTCTTTTGCTTTTCTTACTGATAGGCATGTTGGCGGGAAGCGATGGCGTCGGTATCCATTTTTATAATCCCAAAGCAGCTCAATTTGTGGGTGTAATTGCGTTGAATGTTATTTTGTTTTCGGGAGGGATGGACACGAAATATAATGAAATACGCCCGATTATTGTGCCCGGATTCATTCTTTCCATTGTCGGCGTCCTTTTAACCGCCGTTTTCACCGGGTGTTTTATTTATTGGTTAACCAACGATTTTTTTGTCAGCATCACTTTTTCTTTTTTAGAGTCTTTACTCTTGGCATCGGTGATGTCGTCCACCGATTCGGCTTCCGTTTTCAGTCTTCTGCGTTCCAAAGGATTATCGCTTAAAGAAAACTTGAGACCGTTGTTGGAATTTGAAAGCGGGAGTAACGACCCGATGGCTTATATGTTAACCATTACTTTTATTTCCGTTATTAAAAATCCTACCGAAACCGTTTGGCAAATGGTGTTGTTCTTTTTTATGCAATTAACCATAGGTACTTTGGTCGGATATTTTTTAGGCCGGCTTGCGGTTCGATTTATCAATAAAATCAATCTGGATAATGATTCTTTATACTCCGTATTGCTTATCGCCTGCATGTTTTTTGTGTTTTCGTTTGCCGATTTTATAAAGGGAAACGGATACCTCGCGGTTTATATTGCGGGATTGGTAATCGGTAACAATAAATTTATCCATAAACGCAGCGTAGTTAAATTTTTTGACGGATTAACATGGTTGGTTCAAATCGTTATGTTCCTGACCTTGGGTCTGCTTGTTAATCCGTCCGAATTATTGCCTATTGCCGGCGTATCTATATTAATAGGTGTATTCATGATATTGGTCGGACGGCCGCTTTCCGTTTTTTTGTCATTACTTCCCATTCGAAATATTTCATTGAAAGCCCGGATTTATGTTTCGTGGGTGGGATTACGGGGAGCCGTTCCCATTATTTTCGCCACTTATCCGTGGATAGCGAATATTTCGCAAGCGAAAATGATTTTTAATATTGTTTTCTTTATTACCATTCTATCGCTAATTGTTCAAGGTTCTTCATTATCGTGGATGGCTAAAATTCTGGGATTATCGAAAAAATCTCGCGAAGAAATGAAACTGACGGAGTTTGACGTGGAATTTTCGGAAGATATAAAATCGGCAATGAGCGAATTAACAATAAACAAAGAACATTTGAAAGCCGGACATAAAATCATGAATATGGCGTTACCGGAGAGAACATTAGTGGTAATGGTGAAAAGAAAAAATCATTATTTTATTCCTAAAGGGAATACCGAATTGAGCGAAGGCGACATCCTTTTACTGATCAGCGACGATGAAAAATCCCTTTCAGATATGTATAAACAACCGGAAAAAGTATGATTTGCGTCAAATATAGCATAATTTTATTGAAATTTGTTTATCTTTTTTTGTTTTCATGCTAATTTGTTTTATATTTGCACATTCTTAATAAAATATAAAAAAACGGATAAAAGCTTAAACAGTCATTTATTATGTATTTTTATCATAAAAATTCAAAGCTCACATGAGTAATTCAGCTTTATTTTTAGTCGTTCTTATCACGGCAATCTTTATGGTTTTTGCCGCATTGCTGCTTGCAAAATGGTTGGCTCCCACCTCTGCAAACCCGCTGAAAGGAGAGCCTTACGAGTGCGGAATCCCTACGCGGGGAACTTCTTGGGCGCAATTCAAAGTCGGTTATTATCTGTTTGCCATTCTGTATTTAGTGTTTGATGTAGAAACCGTTCTCTTATTTCCTTGGGCAGTCATAATGAAAGACGTGGGTGTGCAAGGGTTGGTTTTGGTTTCATTCTTTTTAATAATCCTCGCTTTGGGATTAGCTTACGCTTGGAAGAAAGGAGCTTTGCAATGGATGTAAAAGATATTCGTATCAAGAACATGAAAACCGAGGATTTCAAAGAAAACGAATACCTCGAAGAATATGTACGTGAATTGAGAGCAAACGGAGTGAACGTCGTTGTTTCCAAATTGGATGACCTAATCAACTGGGGACGCTCCAATTCGGTATGGCCTTTAACTTTTGCTACCAGCTGTTGCGGTATTGAATTTATGTGTCTGGGAGCCGCTCGTTACGATTTTGCCCGGTTCGGATGGGAAGTAACCCGTAACAGTCCGCGCCAAGCCGACGTCGTTTTCTGTTGCGGTACCATTGTACACAAAATGGCTCCCGTTTTGAAACGCTTATACGAGCAGATGGCTGAACCGAAATACGTAATGGCTTTCGGAAGTTGCGCCATCAGCGGCGGCCCGTTTAAAAAATCGTACCATACGGTGATGGGTGTGGATCAAATCATTCCGGTGGATGTATATATTCCCGGATGTCCGCCGAGACCCGATGCCATGATTTACGGCATGATGCAGTTGGCGCGAAAAATTAAATTGCAGGAGTTTTTTAGATTACCGAAACAGCCGCATCCGGAAAATCAGAAGGAGTTTACGGCTGCTTTTAATGATACGAACGAGAATGTAGAGAAAGGAGGCAATCAATGAAAGCAATTGACGATTTATTGTTGCAATTTCCTTACGCTACCGTTGAACAGAAAGATAAATTTTATTCGGTTTCCGTTCCCAAAGAGAATATCCATGAAACAGCTTCCGCACTGCGAAATAACGATACCGTTCCTTTTGATTTTCTGATTGATATTGTCGGAATGGATTATGGTGATACTTTGGGTGTTATTTATATTTTGTCGAGTTCCTTGTATCCGACTTATATACTTCGTTTAAAAACCGAAACGCCCGAACGGGAAGATCCGCTGTTGGATTCGCTTCACGAGCTGTGGGATTCCGCCGGTTTGTACGAGAGAGAAGTTCATGATTTTTTCGGTATTCGTTTCATTAACCATCCCGACATGCGCCGTTTGTTTCTGCGTCAAGATTGGAAAGGCTATCCGTTACGAAAAGACTATGACGCTGATCCGGCAATCAATCCGATTCCGATGGACAATGAGGACTTGGACGATATGGAAAACATACCGGTTATTGAAGTAAATCACGGTCAAAAATTTGAACATCAACATAAGCTTTTTGAAGCCGATGAATATGTCGTAAACTTCGGTCCGCAGCATCCAGCTACACATGGCGTGCTTCATTTACGAGTGTCCCTCGATGGTGAAATTATCAAAAAGATTGATCCGATTTTCGGATACATTCACCGGGGAATCGAAAAAATGTGCGAAACTTACGCCTATCCGCAAATGCTTCACTTGCCCGACCGGATGGACTATGTTTCCGGGCCGATTAATCGTCACGGCTTGTGTTTGGCGATTGAGAAAGGATTAGAATTGGAAGTGCCGGAACGGGCGCATTATATACGCACGATTATTGACGAATTGGGACGTATTGCTTCCCACTTGTTGGGTTGGGGCTGTATTGCGATGGATATGGGAGCGATTACGGCGTTTGTTTACGGGATGCGCGATCGCGAGAAAATCATGGACATCTTCGAAGAAACCTGCGGCGGCCGTTTGATGGCTAACTACAGTGTTATCGGAGGAGTGATGGCTGATATTCATCCGAATTTTCAACGAAAAGTCAAGGAATTTATTCCTTATATGCGTAAAATGCTGAAAGAACATCACCTCTTGTTTACGGGTAATCCGATTGCTCGTGACCGGATGGATGGCGTGGGATATTTGAGTAAAGAAAAAGCGATCGCTCTTGGAGCGACGGGGCCTACAGGCCGGGCTTCCGGTTGGAGCAACGATATTCGGAAGATTGAACCGTATGCCGCTTATCCTCATGTTGATTTTAAAGAAATGTTACGAACGGACGGTATGACTTTCGACCGATACGTTATTCGTTTGGATGAAATCGCAGAATCGTTGCATATCATCGAACAATTGATTGATAACATTCCGGAAGGCGATTATGCGGCGAAAACAAAAGCCGTTATCCGGTTGCCGGAAGGAGAATACTTCCAACGGGTTGAAAATGCCCGGGGCGAATTTGACGTATATATCAACAGTCGGGGAGACAAGTATCCTTACCGGGTTAAATTCCGTTCTCCTTCCATGACTTTGGTCAATACGTTGAAAGCTATCGCTGTGGAAACTAAGGTAGCCGACTTGATTATGCTCGGAGGTTCGCTGGATTATGTTGTACCTTGTATAGACAGGTAGTTTTAAGTGATAAGTTTTAAGTAATAAGTTTTAAGTTATAAGTATTAAAACATGTTTCATTTTGAGGTAGTAACGAATTGGATAGACGCTTTACTCAGAGAACACTTATCGGAGGGATGGACGCTACTTATAGAGTTTATCTTAATAGGAGTGGTTATTCTGACCGTTTATTCCGTATTGGCTCTGATATTAATCTATTTGGAAAGAAAAGTATGCGCTTTCTTTCAATGCCGTATCGGACCGAATCGTGTAGGCCCTTTCGGGGTTCTCCAAAGCGTGGCGGATATGGTAAAAATCCTTCTGAAAGAGATTATCAAAATCAATAAAGTTGATCCCTTTCTTTTCCGTTTAGCCTGTTATTTGGTCATTATCGCATCCATCTGTACTTTTGGCGCAATTCCTTTCGATAAAGGTTTGCAGGCGGTTGATTTTAATATCGGCGTATTTTATTTGCTTGCCGTATCTTCCATAGGCGTTGTGGGAATCCTTATTGCCGGATGGTCGAGCAACAATAAATATACATTGATCGGCGCGATGCGTTCCGGAGCGCAATTAATCAGCTACGAATTATCCTGCGGCTTGTCGCTTTTAGCCATCGTCGTTTTATCGGGGACGATGCAACTTTCTCAGATTGTTGAACAGCAAGCGGATGCATGGTTTATTTTCAAAGGACATATTCCGGCTTTAATCGCATTTATAATTTACTTGATTGCCGGACACGCCGAAACCAACCGGGGACCTTTCGATTTGCCGGAAGCGGAATCGGAATTAACCGCCGGCTATCATACCGAATATTCCGGTATTCAGTTCGGGTTTTTCTATTTGGCGGAATACTTGAATATGTTCATAATAGCCGCTATTGCCGCTACCGTATTTCTGGGAGGCTGGATGCCGTTGCATATTCCGGGTTGGGAAAGTTTCAACGGAATCATGGATTACATTCCGCCGGTTCTGTGGTTTTTAGGTAAAACATTTTTCTGTATTTTCCTCGCTTTGTGGGTTCGTTGGTCTTTCCCCCGTTTGCGTATTGACCAATTGTTGTCGCTCGAATGGAAAATACTGATGCCGATCAGTTTGATTAATATACTATTGATGACGCTTTTAGTACTGTAATATAATATGGTGAAATATATCAAAAATCTGCTGCTTGGGATTTGGCATCTGTTGCAAGGATTGTACATCGCTTGGCTTAACTTTGTTCGTCCGAAAGTGACGGAACAATATCCCGAAAACAGAGGAAAGGTTTTTCCTCACGAACGCTTGCGCGGCGAATTGATTATGCCGCACAACGAAAATAACGAGCACAAATGTACCGCTTGCGGAATCTGTGAAACGAATTGTCCGAACGGTACAATTCAAGTGATCAGTAAAAAAGTGTCGGATGAGGAAACCGGCAAAGAAAAAAGGGTACTCGACAGATACACCTACGATCTCGGATGTTGCATTTATTGTGCATTATGTACGATGACCTGTCCGCAAGGTGCGATTGCATGGTCAACGAATTTTGAACATGCTTTATTTACAAAAGCCAAATTGGTACAACAATTGAATCACGAAGGTTCAACTCTAATGAAGAAAAAGAAAGAATAATATGGATCCTATAATTAATTTAATTCTGTTTTTCTGCGTGGGAATAGCGATGCTGCTATTATCCGTATTGGCGATAACAACGCGAAGTTTATTGCGAGCGGCGATTTACCTCCTTTTGGTATTAATATGTACCGCCGGTTTGTATTTATTTTTAAATTTCCATTTTCTGGCTGCCGTTCAACTGTCGGTTTATGCCGGAGGAGTCGTGATATTATTCGTATTTGCTATTTTCCTTACCACGAACAAAGGCGAAATGCTGTTGGGTCATTCGTTTCAGAGATATGTTTACGGTGCGTTGGCCGTAATTTTGGGAGTCGCCGTTACCGTATTCGCTTGGATGAAACATCGGTTTTTGTATGCTCCGGGGCCGGGTCTTACCGGCGACTGGGAAATCAATATGAAAGTAATCGGTCAAACGTTGTTGGGTACGGGAAAACACCAATATCTTTTGCCTTTTGAAATATTGAGCGTATTGTTGCTGGCATGTATCATCGGCGGAATTTTAATTGCACGAAAAAAATAGCAAGATTATGATAAAAATGGAATATTACCTTATAATCAGTACAGTGATGTTCTTTGTCGGAATATTCGGTTTTGTTACGAGAAAGAACATGATTGCCATTCTGATTTCATTGGAATTGGTTTTGAATGCGGTTGAAATCAACTTTGCCGTTTTCAACCGTTATCTTCATCCCCAACATTTAGACGGTATGTTTTTTACTTTATTCGGCATAGCGATTACTGCGGCTGAAACGGCTGTAGCCTTGGCGATTATTATTAACGCCTACCGTACCGTCGGGAATATTGATATTAAGAATCTGAGTAAAATGAAAGAATAAAATGGAATACAGTTTATTTATCATAGTAACTCCCTTTCTTCTCTTCTTATTGTTGGGATTAGTAGGGACAAAATTTAAGCCGTCGGTTGCCGGAATAATTGGCACATTGGGAATGGCGCTTTGTGCAATTCTTGCTTATACGGCGGCATTTCAATATTTTTTCCAAACGGGAAAAACGGGCGAAGAATGGCAAACCATCATTCCATTCAATTGGGAATGGTTACGGTTTACCGATAATTTACATATTGATTTAGGCATTTTGTTGGATCCGATTTCAGTGATGATGTTGGTTGTCATTACGACCGTTTCATTGATGGTTCATCTTTACAGTTTGGGCTATATGAAAGGAGAAACGGGATTTCAGCGGTATTTCGCATTGCTTTCCTTGTTTAGTTTCTCCATGTTGGGATTGGTTGTAGCCACCAATATTTTTCAAATGTATATTTTCTGGGAGTTGGTAGGCGTAAGTTCCTATTCGCTGATCGGATTTTATTATACGAAACCTTCGGCGGTATCGGCTTCCAAAAAAGCGTTTATCGTTACCCGTTTCGCCGACTTGGGATTTTTGATAGGAATACTGATTTTGTCGTATTATACAAAAACGTTCGACTTCGGCTTATTGACCTCCGATCATGCTTCCTTGGCGACCGCTTCGATGGCCGGAGGAACTTTCATGGGTTTGTCGGTTGCTACTTGGTCAATGGCGTTGATTTTTATGGGAGGCGCCGGAAAATCGGCGATGTTCCCGCTGCATATTTGGTTGCCCGACGCAATGGAAGGCCCCACTCCCGTATCGGCCTTAATCCATGCGGCTACGATGGTTGTGGCCGGCGTTTATTTGGTTGCCCGTTTATTTCCCGTATATTTCTTTGCCGCTCCCGATGTGTTGACAATGATTGCTTATATCGGAGCATTTACCGCTCTGTTTGCGGCGGTTATTGCAATTACGCAGACCGACATCAAACGGGTGCTGGCTTTTTCGACCATTTCGCAAATTGCTTATATGATGGCGGCTTTGGGCGTTTCGGGCTACGGAGGGCATGACGGTTTAGGATATATGGCTTCCATGTTCCATTTGTTTACGCACGCTTTCTTTAAAGCCTTGCTGTTCTTGGGCGCAGGTTCGGTGATTCACGCTGTTCACAGCAATGAAATGGATGACATGGGCGGTTTACATAAATACATGAAAATAACGAGTTGGACGTTCTTGATTGCTTGTTTGTCCATTTCCGGCATTCCTCCTTTTTCGGGATTTTTCAGTAAAGACGAGATATTGGCGGCGGCGTTCCACAATCAACCGGTTGTTTTCTGGACATTATGGATTGTAGCCGGATTAACCGCTTTTTATATGTTCCGTTTGTATTTCCGAATTTTCCGGAACGGCGAACGGCATTACGACGAACATCATAAACCCCATGAATCGCCGTTGACTATGGCGCTTCCTTTGATGATTTTAGCGGCATTTTCCGTTTTTACGGGATTCATTCCTTTTTCCGATTTCATCAGTACCGACTCTGTATCGTTCCATACGCATATTGACGGGTTGGTAGCTTCAATGAGTATTTTGGTGGCGGTAATCGGTATCGGAGTTGCATTCTTGCTTTATTTCAAAGACAGCAAGAAACCGGCCGAAATTGCACAATCTATGGGTATTATTTATAAAGCGGCGCTTCATAAATTCTATTTGGATGAAGTATGGATTTGGTTTTCAACAACGCTTGTATTCCGTTACATCTGCAACCCGGTTCGATGGTTCGATTCCAATGTTGTTGACGGCAGTATGAACGGTTTGGCTTGGACGACGCAAAAAGCATCCGCTGCAATCAAAGGATTGCAATCCGGTCAGGTTCGATTTTATGCTTGGGTATTTATATTCGGTTCGTTGCTGATTGCCGCATTCGCGTTATTTTTATGAACGAATTTCCTGTAACCTTTAAGAAATAAATTATTATATGAATATTTTATCTTTGTTTGTCGCTATTCCGTTGCTGATGATGTTGATATTGTTTATATGCAAAGACGTCAAGCAAATTCGCGCCGTTATGGTAACGGGAGCCTCAGCCTTATTGGTTTTGGCGGCAACCCTTGTGGTTTTATTTATCAAAGAACGTGCAGTCTCCGGCGACGAAATGCTTTTTGTGTCTCAAATCGTATGGTATGAACCTCTGAATATTACCTACGCGGTAGGCGTTGACGGAATTTCGGTATTGATGCTGGTATTAGCGTCTCTTATTGTATTTACGGGCGTATTTTCTTCTTGGAATATGAATATGGCAAAAGAATTTTTCTTGTGGTATTGCCTTCTGTCAACAGGCGTATTCGGATTCTTTATATCCATTGACTTGTTCACCATGTTCTTATTTTATGAAGTAGCATTGATTCCGATGTACCTTTTAATCGGATTGTGGGGGACAGGGAGAAAAGAATATGCCGCTATGAAATTGACGCTTATGCTGATGGGAGGATCGGCTTTCCTATTGGTGGGTATTATCGGTATCTATTATACTTCCGGACACGCCAGCATGAATTTATTGGAAATTGCAAATAATCTTCATATCCCGATTGAACAACAACGATGGATATTTCCCGCTACATTCTTGGGGTTCGGAGTTTTGGGCGCCTTATTTCCGTTCCACACATGGTCGCCGGATGGTCACTCTTCAGCGCCTACCGCCGTTTCTATGCTCCATGCAGGCGTTTTAATGAAATTGGGCGGTTACGGTTGCTTTCGCGTTGCCATTTATTTAATGCCGGAAGCGGCTCACGAATTTAGTACGCTTTTCTTGGTTCTGACCGGCATCAGCGTAGTTTACGGCGCTTTCAGCGCGGTCGTACAGACCGACTTAAAATACATCAATGCTTATTCGTCGGTGAGTCACTGCGGATTGGTATTGTTTGCCATTCTGATGATGAATCAAACGGCAATGACCGGCGCGATTATGCAGATGCTTTCGCACGGTTTGATGACGGCCCTGTTCTTTTCCTTGATCGGGTTGATTTACGGCAGAACGCATACGCGCGACATTCGCGAAATGGGAGGTTTGATGAAAATCATGCCGTTTGCCTCGGTCTGTTATGTGATTGCGGGGTTGGCTTCCTTGGGGCTTCCGGGCTTAAGCGGATTTGTGGCGGAAATGACAATTTTTGTCGGCTCGTTCCAACATTCCGATCTCTTTCATCGGACTTTTACGATTATCGCTTGCGCTTCGATTGTAATCACAGCCGTGTATATTTTGCGGACGATAGCAAAACTGTTGTACGGACCGGTTCAAGACAGTCATCATCTTCATTTGCCGGATGCGGCTTGGTATGAAAAAATATCCGCTGTCTTTTTGATTGTGGGAATTGCGGTAATGGGTATGTATCCTTTGGGAATATCCGATATAATCCGGGACAGTTTACTTCCGATTATTGCGAAATTAGGTTGAATTTAAGTAATTAAAGAAATAAAATATGGATTTCAATAATTTTTTGATAATGGGACAGGAAATCGGGTTGATAGCCGTTTTCCTTATCTTGTTCACTTTTGATTTGATTGCTTCCGGTAAAGCCCGGCATTGGCTTTATCCGTTGGCTTGCCTGCTGTTTGCCGCTCAAACCGCTTTCGGTTTTTTTCCCTTACCGGTAGGAGAAGCTTTCGGCGGCTTGTTCGTCAGTTCCGGCTTGACTGTTTTAATGAAAAATATTTTAAACATTGCAACTTTCATCGTTTTTCTGCAAACGTATTCGTGGTTGCATTCCAAACGTATTGAACACCGACGCGGCGAATTTTTTACGATTACTTTGGTTACTTTATTGGGAATGTATATCATGGTTTCGGCAGGAAATTTCATGATGTTATATATAGGAATGGAAACCGCTTCTTTGCCTTTGGCTTGTTTGGCTGCATTCAACAAATACAAAGAAAAATCGGCGGAAGCCGGCGTCAAGTACATTCTGATATCCGCCTTTTCATCCGGAGTCCTTTTGTTCGGACTCTCATTCATATACGGCTCTTTCGGAAGTTTGTATTTTTCGGATATTACTTTCACCGGTACCGATACATTGGCTATCCTCGGATTTGTATTTTTCTTCAGCGGATTGGGATTCAAGCTTTCCTTAGTTCCTTTCCATTTATGGGTTGCCGATGTATATGAAGGAGCGCCCACCAACGTAACGGCTTATTTATCGGTCGTATCGAAAGGAGCGGCCGCATTCGCTTTAATGTTTGCTCTGTTTAAAGCTTTCGGAACAATAGAAGTTGTCTGGGAATCCATTCTATGGTGGTTGTCGCTTATTACCATCACGCTCGGAAATCTTTTTGCTTTGCGACAGACCGATATCAAACGCTTTTTCGCTTTTTCTTCCATTTCGCAAGCCGGTTATATTCTTTTGGGTATTATCGCCGGAAATGCGCAAGGAATGACGGCGACCGTATATTATGTATTAATTTATGTATTTTCCAATTTGGCGGTATTCGGCGTGATTTCGGCAGTGGAAAACGCTTCCGACGGAAAAACTTCAATTGCCGCTTTCAACGGTTTATACAAAACAAATCCTATCTTGAGTTGTATCATGATGTTAGCCGTATTCTCTTTAGGAGGTATTCCTCCTTTTGCCGGATTTTTCAGTAAATTTTTCATTTTTATGGCGGCCGCATCGGAAGGCCAATATTTACTGGTGTTTATCGCTCTTTTGAATACCGTCATATCATTGTATTATTACCTCTTAATTGTGAAAGCTATGTTTATCAAAGAAAGAGAATCCGGAGCTGTGGAACGTTTTTCGATTGATAACTACAGTAAAGCCGGTATGATCATCTGTACCTTGGGTATTTTGATTATAGGAATTTTGAGCTGTATCTATCAGAATATCGTAGGATTAAGCTTTGGAATCTGATTTTCGGAAATAGCGCTCTCATAATTGACAAATTAAACGTTTTTTATGCCGTATATTTTGCAAAAATAATCTGAAAAAAAATTGAAAAAATAAAAGAAAAATCATACCTTTGACAATTGAAATTATGAACCCATGGAAAAGAACAACTCATTGGAGAATTGCATTTTAAGACTACTTGCTTTCCTAAGGATAAGAGCAGGAAATATTCTTTACTTCAAGAGAAATGTAATTATATGTTAACTTTATATTAAAAATGACTAACAATCATTTATTTTTGTATGAAGATTAAATATAATTCATTATATTTGCAGGATTAAACGTTATGCTTATATTTATTTAACTGACAGAATATTTAATAAAAAAACATTAAAATAATTTATCTAACTTAAACGAACACAAAAAATTTATGGAAACAAAAACACAAACAGGAGAAAAGAGCAAGAGAGTTGGTAAAAAATCTCGAGGGATTTCGGCAGGCATCGTTATCGTATGTTGCTTTGTTATTGCTTTATTGGTTTACTTCTTCATTTTTGGAGATCCGGCTAACTTTGTAAATAACGATCCGCACAATCACCCGTTACCGGGAAAATTGTTGGGAACCATTTATAAAGGAGGGGTAACCGTCGTTCTTATTATGACTCTTTTGTTGACTGTTCTCGTTTTAAGTGTAGAGCGTTTTATCGCTCTTTCAAAAGCCAAAGGGACCGGTAACTTGATTAGCTTTGTATATGATGTAAAAGCTGATCTGAAAAAAGGAAGTATTGCCGGTGCGGAAGCTCTTTGTGCAAAACAAAAAGGGTCGGTGGCTGCAATCGTTGATGCAGGTCTGAAAAAGTACAGGGAAATGGAATCCCAAAGTTTGCCTAAAGAAACAAAAATAGAAGAAATCAAAGCGGAACTCGAAGAGGCGACCGCGCTTGAATTACCCTCTATGCAACAGAATCTTCCGGTGATTGCAACTATTTCTACGTTGGGAACTCTTTTCGGATTGTTCGGAACCGTATTGGGGATGATTCGTTCATTTAGCGCTTTGGCTGCCGCCGGATCTACCGACTCGGTTGCTCTTTCCGCAGGTATTTCCGAAGCGCTTGTAAATACGGCTTTCGGTATCGCAACCGGCGCATTGGCAATTATTACTTACGCTTTCTTTACGGGTAAAATTGACAATATGACCTATGCAATTGATGAAATGGGTTTTGCTCTTACTCAAACCTATGCCGAAACACACGAAAAATAATTAAAAATTATGGCAAAAGTAAAAGTAAAAAAGAATGACACTTTTATTGACATGACGGCGATGAGTGATGTAACCGTGCTTTTACTTACCTTCTTCATGCTAACCTCTACTTTCGTTAAGGATGAACCGGTAAAAGTACAAACGCCGGCATCGGTTTCCGAAATCACAATTCCGGAAAGCAATCTGATGACCATCCTTGTAGATTCGGAGGGTAAAATTTTTCTGAGTTTTACTAACCAACAAGATAAAGTAGATGCGTTAACTGCGGTGGGTGAAGATTACGGACTTACATTTACTCCGAAGGAGATGGATGCTTTCAAAAAATTGGAGACATTCGGAGTCCCGATTCGTTCTGTAGCTTCCTTTTTGGATTTACCTTCCGATCAACAGGAAAAATATCTGAAAGATTTGGAAAATCAACGGGTGGGAATCCCTACGGACCAATTATCGGATGCGAGAGGACTTATTTCGGGTGACAATGAATTTAAGCGATGGGTTTCTCATGCTACGGAGAAAAATCCCCAATTGAAAATTGCTATCAAAGCTGATAAATCAACAACTTATCCGGTGATAAAGAAAGTTATTGACGATCTGAGGGAAATGCGTAAAAACCGTTACATTTTGATTACCTCTTTGAAAACCGCTTCAAATGCTTAACAAGTAACAATCTAAAAAAAATAAAAATGGCTGAAGTACAAGTAAAAGAGCAAGAAGGTGGAAAAAATAAACAGAAAAAAAAGCATCTGCGTGTTGATTTTACGCCTATGGTGGATATGAACATGTTGCTGATAACATTTTTTATGTTTTGTACTACGCTTCTTAAGCCTCAAATGATGAATATTAATATGCCCGCCAAAGATGAGGTAAAGCCGGAAGAACAGAATAAAGTAAGGGAATCAACGGCTATTACGATTCTTTTGGGTGGAGACGATGAGGTTTACTATTATTTAGGAATGATTGATTCAACAACCGCTTATAAAGATCCGGGCAGTTTTCTTATTACCTCCGATTATACCCCACAAGGATTACGCAAACTTTTGTTGGAAAAAAACGAAGGTACCTATGAATTAATTCAAGATTTGAAGGATAAGTTGAAAAATCTTGAAATCAAAGAAGATGATTTTAATGAGCAAGCGAGGAAAATTCAAGAAGTAGCGCTGAAAGAGACAAAAATTGCTCCTACGGTTATGATTAAAGCGAGTGATTTATCTACGTATAAAAATTTGGTGGATGTGTTGGATGAAATGTTGATATGTAACATTGGCGCCTACGCTATTGTGGATATAACCGATGGCGATCGTTATTTGCTTTACATGAAAACGCTCAACCCGGCATATCTGACGGAGCAGCAATTGAACCAACAAACTAAAGCGAAGAAATAATTTATTAACTCAAAAAATCAAATTATTACTATGCCAAAAGATTTTGATTTAAATTCGGAAAAGTGGTTAGCCCTTGTTTTTACGGGTAAAAACAAGGAATACGGCGCTTACGTTCAGCGTGAGGAATCTTCCGATCGCCATTTGAAAGCGTTGGCTATAATCACGATTATTGCATTGGGACTGATTTTTCTGCCGAGGATAATCAAGTCGGTTTTGCCCGAAAAAGGGCTTACGCAAACGGTGGGAGTAGAAACAACTGTTTTCGACTTGGATAAGAATGTTCCGGACGAAAATAAAATTCAACAAGTTAATGTTCCTCCTCCTCCCGAATTGAAGACTACGGTGCAATTTACGCCGCCGGTAATTACAAAAGATAAAGATATCAAAGATGAAGAATTGATGAAAACTCAACAGGAATTGACTGAAACCAAAGCTGACATTTCAGTTGCAAATGTTGAAGGAGTTCAAGGAGGAACTGTTGATATCGCTGATTTGCAAGAACATAAGGTGGTGGTTGAAGAACAAAAACCTCAAATTTTCAATCATGTGGAAGTAATGCCGCAATTCCCCGGCGGAGAAGCTGCATTAATGAAATGGTTAACAGAAAATATGACTTATCCGACCATTGCCGCCGAACAGGGGATTCAAGGTCGTGTAACTCTGCGATTCGTTGTTAAACCGGACGGCTCGATTGATGAGGTGGAAATACAAAAAAGTTTGGATCCGAGTTGCGACAAAGAAGCAATCCGAGTCGTAAAGAAAATGCCGAAATGGATACCGGGAAAACAAAACGGAAATCCGGTATATGTATATTATTCTTTACCTGTGACATTTAGATTACAAAACAGTTAAAAATTCGATTTTTTGCCGGATTCTTAGCAAAGAGAAAGTCGGTTGATTTCATAGAATGATGGATTTTGAAAAAATAGGAAAATACAACGGGCAGAAATTGGCTTTATTCATTTTTGAATGTGTAATGGCTATTGTATATGTGGCGTTAAGCATTATTCTGTTATTCACTCCGTTTTTCAACCGCTCCGTTCCGGGCGGAATAAGAATCGGCGTAGGAATCGTAATCGGGCTTTACGGACTCTTCAGAGTATATAGAGCTTATATAAAAATAACGCAGAGAAATGAATAAATAGTGTTTAAAAAAGGGGCTGTCTGAAAGTGAAAACTTTTAGTCAGCCTCATTTTATTGAATTTTATAAAGACGAAAGCATACCAATGAAAAAATTTCTATTTTTCAGTATTATATTATTTTTTCTTCTGTCGTTTGACTCTTGCAAAAAAAAACCTAAAGACAAATGGGAAGACACTTTGACTGAAGGTATTATTTATATTGCGTGTGATGAAAATTTTGAAAATTTGATGGACGCTGAAATCAAAGCATTCGAAGCATATAATCAATTAGCGATCATCAATCCTATTTATTCCAATGAAAATGAAGCAGTTCGTCTGTTAATGGAAGATTCGGTGCGATTGGCTGTAACTACACGGGATCTCAACGTTGAAGAACAAAAAACGGTTGAAGAAAAAAGGATGGTTGTTCAGAAATTCATCATAGCATTTGACGGCGTTACATTCATCAGTAACAGGGCAAATCCCGATTCACTGATCGGTCTTCCGACTATTAAAAAAATTCTTACGGGTGAAATTACGGATTGGTCACAAATTAATCCCGGTTCTTCTTTGGGTACGATTCGAGTAGTTTTTGAAAGTAATCAATCCGGTATTTTACGTTATGTAACGGATTCGATAACCCAAGGCGAATCGTTATCTCCCAATTTATATGCGATGAACAGCCGTGACGAACTGATTGGAAAAGTTTGTGAATTACCCAATGCCATAGGTATTTTAGGATTTAATTCGTTGAACAATGAAGTCAGTCAAAAAACGTTTGATTTACAAGATAAATTTCGAATGATGCGTATCGGTAAGGAAGAAAAAGCAACTTTACAAAATACTTACCTTCCGTATGCGGGAGATATTAAAAATGAAGATTATCCTCTATGGAGAGCGCTGTATGTGCTGCTTTCCGATCCGAGGTCCGGTTTATCTTCCGGTTTCAGTATTTTTCTTGCTCACGATGTCGGGCAGACGGTAATATTAAAATCCGGATTATTACCTGCGGTAACCGATCCTCAGAACCGATCGGTTAACATAACCGATGGCTATCCCGATGACAATAATAAAAAAACAAAATGATAAAAAAATGAATAAAAGAAAATTACTTATTTTAGCGGGGTTTGCCTTTCTTGCTGCAACCCATGTGTTTGCCAGCGACAATGAGAAAGGAATCGAATATTATAGAGCCGATCTCTACGGAGCTGCAAAATTGTTTTTTTTACAGCAAACGAATCAATCCCCGGCTGAACAAGCCGAAAATTATTATTATTTAGGGCAAACGTATGACCAACTTAATCAAGAAGATTCAGCTTCTTTTTATTATCGTAAAGCAATTGAACTTTTTCCCGAATATCCGTTCGGATATATCGGTGAAGGCAAACTGCAATTGAAAAACGGAAATGTCAAAGCGGCCGATGAATTGTTTAAAAAAGCAAATAATTTCGCCAAGAAAGATCCATCCGTACAAACTTCCATTGCAGAAGCTTATGTATTTGTCGGCGATTACGAAAACGCTAAATTGGCTCTGGATAAAGCTCGGAAGATTAACGGTAAATTTTCCGGTATTTATATTGTGGAAGGCGATATGTTGATGAAACAGGACAAGACAGGTGAAGCTTGCGGCCGCTACGAAAATGCCATCCTTTTCAATGCTACCGATAAAGTGGCCTATTTGAAATTGGCGCAGGTTTATAAAGAAATCAATACTTCCGTAGCTTTACAGGATTTGGATAAATTGGTAGCTTTGGATCCCAACTATATTCCTGCATATGCGGTATATGGCGACATTTATCGTGAAGAAGGAAAATATAAAGATGCATTGGATGCGTATGAGAAATTTATTGCCATTCCGGGCGTCCCTTTGTTGCAACATGAGCGGTATGCACAACTGCTGTATTTTACCGGTCAATTTGAAAAAGCTTTGAACCAAATTAAATATGTAATATCAAATGATCCGAATAACTTAGTTATGAAGCGATTGGAAGCTTATAACAGCTATCGGCTGGGAAATTATGACGAAGGATTGGAACAAATGAACCGGTTTTTAGCCGAGATGCCGAAAGAACGGCATATCTATCAGGATTACATGACATTAGGTCAATTGGATTTGAAAGAAAAACGATCGGGGGAAGCTTTGGAGGCTTTCCAAAAAGCGCTTGAAATTGATTCTACCAAAGCGGATATTTACAAAGAGATGGCTAACGCCGCTTTAAATGCGGGTTTGTACCCGGCGGCGACTAAATACTACGAAAAATATTTGGCTATGGATCCTTCGGCAGACGCTATGGATTATTACTCTTATGCGCAAGCCAATTATTATGCCGCCGCCTATTATATTTTACCTGCAAGTGAAACTTCTTCTTCCGGCGTTGCCGTAACGACGACGGATGATGCTGACGCTGCATTTAAAAATAATGTTCAAAAAGGCGATAATGCCTATGCCGAAGTAATCAAACGAAAGCCGGATTTGTATTACGGTTATTTGGGACGAGCCAATATCAATTCATTATTGGACAAATACGAATTGGATAGTACCGGGAAAATGGTAGGACATGCAAAACCTTTTTTCGAAGACGCGCTTCCGATTTTGTTAAACAGCAACAGCGACGGATCGAAAAACCGATTTATTATTGAGGCCTATCGCTACTTGGCTAATTATTATTTGGCTGTCGAAAATAATACGGCTGCCGTCGGTGAATATAACAAAAAGATTTTGGATATAGATCCGAATGATGAAGCGGCAAGAAAAACTTTGCAGCTTCTAAAGATCAAATATCCTTAAATCCTATTAGCGATTACTTTATACGCTCGCTTCATTGTGAGCGATAGGGTTGAATTTAGGATTATCGAAAAGAGTGGACGCAAAAGCGCCCACTTCTTTTTTCCATATAGGGCAAGCATAGGTAAAATACATATTTTTAAGTATTTATCTATCTTTAATCTCTTGTCTGAAAAAAGAGAGATGAAATCGAGAAAAAGTAGTAACTTAGCGGCGATTAAAATGAAAATATTTGATTTTACGAATTATGAACATCTATTTTCTATTGAAATTAAACCAATGGGCGAGAAACCCTTTCATTAAACGATTGGGAATCTTTATTTTGCATATTACACGAAAAAGATATTTGGGGATTTTCATGGATCCGGTACTTGCCTGTAATTTACGCTGTAAAATGTGTTATTTCAGTGATCCGGAAAAGAGAAAAACCATGAAAGGAATTTTTAAGGAAGAAGATTTACCGAAGATTGCCGGAGCTTTATTCCACAGAGCGTTGAAATTACAGATCGGTTGCGGAGCTGAACCTTCTCTCTTTCCATACAATAAGGAGTTAATCCGGTTGGGAAAGCAATACAGGATACCTTACATTTCCATGACGACCAATGCCAATCTGTTTTCTCACGACGATTGGTTGGAATTAGTTGATGCCGGAATCAATGAGTTCACTTTATCTGTACACGGCGTGAACAAAGAATCGTATGAATATTTCATGACCGGCGCTTCTTATGAAAAATTTTTGGAAGCAATGAAAATTCTTACCGTTATTAAGGAAACGCATCCCAAACTGAGAATCCGGTTAAACTATACCATCAACAAGGATAATTTGGAGGAACTTCAAACTTTTTTCAACAGTTTCGGCGGTTACAAATTCGATGTTTTACAATTACGTCCAATTCAACCCTTGGGCAATACGGATTATAAAGATTTTTCGTGGGAAGAAATTTACAACCGATATGATCCGATTATCGAGAAGCTGAAAAAGCAATGCAGCGAAAGAGGAATCACCTGTATTGCTCCCGGAAAAGCGGATTTATTAAGAGAGGCGAGAGGCAACAGTCCGGTGGTAGAGATGACCTATTGTTATATCAATCCGCGTTATATTTGGCGTCCGGATTTCAATCCGGACACCGATACTTATGAGAGTTATGCAAAAAAGAAACAATTGAGTAAAGCCTACTTTAAAAATATTTTCCGCGCCAAAAACTCGGTCGAGGACGAGAGCAAACGTCTGAATTACGAACTGAATTAACGTCAATTTGTCGTGTTCACTATGGATTTGATGCGTAGCGTAATTTTTTCATTCGGTGATAATAACGGCGGCTTCTCGGATTTCACCTTCAATGGGAGGATTGAGTTTGGCAAGACGAATCTTGATTTTTTGAATCGTCGGATACTTCTGTTTGATTTTTCGGATAATCCTTCCGGCGATATGTTCTAAGAGGTAAGAAGGGATTGCCATTTCTTCTTTGACTGTACCGAAAATATCGGCATAGTTCACGGTATCTTCTATTTTATCCGACTCTACGGCTTTACTCAAATCAAGGAATAATTTCAAATCAATTCGATACTTATTTCCTACGATGCGTTCTTGTTCCATCACCCCGTGACGTGCATAAAAAATCATTTTTTTCAGTTCGATACATTCCATTGCTGACAGATATTTTATTTATTATGCTCAAAAGTAGTTTATTATTTGATTTCTAACAAATAATTTGTAAATTTGCCGGTAAAAAATGAAGCATGTTCATGAGAAATAAAGAAAATTCATCCTCCGGGATCGCCCATAATGCAATGGCGGTAGGAACGTATATTAAAGGCGATATTAAAGCAGAAGAAGATTTCCGTATTGACGGAAAGTTGGACGGTAATATTGAGTGTACGGGAAAGGTGATTATCGGACCTCAAGCTGAAATTACCGGAAATATTCAATGCCAGAACACAGACTTAATGGGTACCGTTATCGGTAATATTATGATATATGAAGTGGCCAGTTTAAAAGCCTCGGTTCGATTTGCAGGCGAAATTGTTGCCAAATATATTGAAATAGAACCGGGGGCTTCTTTTAACGGCACTTGTAAAATGCTCAATTAGATATTTATTATCGTTGAGTTTGTTGAATTAAGCGGATTATTTTTTCGTTTAATTTATCTGCTTTAAGTAAAATTTCTAAATTGAGATGCATACGGTATTTCCAGTAATGCGTGGAATTAGCGGGTACATTTATTCGTTCGTCGGCGTCGTTTTTCTTGCGGACATCTCCGTCCAAAGAAAACCAATCCTGCAAAGGAATAATGGTTAACATTGAACGAGCGTAAAGATGATTGAGAATAATTTGTTCGCAAATATCCGGCGTACACTCTTTCGGCGCATTTCCTTCCCGTTTTAACACTTCATTGTAATACCGTTGCGTTTTTTCCCGATTTTCTTTCCATTCCAATCGAAGCGTAGGCATGTCGTGCGTGGAAGTCGTACAAACCGAAAGATACGGCAAATGATTCAAATCGGTAAATTCCCGATTGATTTCCTTGGGCATTTGTTCGATTTCCAGACTGAGAATCTGAAGTTTCTGCATGACTTCCGGTACGCATTGCGGAATCATTCCCAAATCTTCGCCGCACACCAACATATCGGTGGAGGAGACTAACGGGAATAATTTTTTATATCCTTCCTCTTTCCAGAACTCATTGTGACGCTGGTAGAAATAATCCCGATACAGATAGTTGAAAGCGTATTGATCGGCCGGATTCAGTTCTTTGTAAATATAAGAATGAGAAGCCGAAATGCGCGGATGAAAATAATTGCTTCGGCGCTTATCTCTGATAAACAATACTTCGTTGCAAATGGCATAAAGTCCTTCTTGAATGATCCGACTTTTGTTATCGTCTTTTCCGGAAAAATGCGTTTGGATTTTTATTTGCGTATCGAACGGCTCTTTCAATGCAAAATGCCGGGAAGAAGTTCGATTCAAATAGATTTGAGTCACTTCTTCCGTATATTCACCGAATAATTCCGGTAAAAATTGTTCGTTAATATGTGCATTTGTATATTTTTCCAAGACAAAATCGAACCCCGAATTTTTTATCTCTTCTTCACTGAAAGGCAAAGCCGGACTGAACCAACCCAAAAGTCCTTGAACCGAATCTTCCGGTATTTCCCATATTCGGAAAAAACCGAGAATATGATCAATGCGAAAGGCGTCAAAATAATCTTCCATTTTCCGAAAACGTTTTTTCCACCAACAATAATGATCCGCTTCCATCTTTTCCCACCGGTAAGTTGGAAAACCCCAATTTTGCCCGGTTAAAGAGAAATCATCGGGAGGAGCGCCGGTTTGGTATTGACTGTTGAAATACTCCGGTTCCGTCCAAGCTTCGATACTTGTTTTGCTGATGCCGATCGGGACATCTCCTTTCAAGACAATTCCTTTGGAATGCGCATATTCTCTGACTTCGGATAATTGTTTGTGCAAATGAAATTGCAAGTAATAATACAACGCTATTTCCGAGTAATGCGGTTTGTCCGGTTGACAAAATTTTTCGATTGCTTCCCGGTCGTATCGGCTGTATTCTCTCCAAGAACGAAAATCGCCGGTACGGTATTTATCCCTCAAATATGAATAAGCGGCATAAGGAATCAACCATTCTTTATTCTTATCAAAGAATGAAAGAAATTCCGGAGATTGCAATGTCTTATTTCCGTCTTGAATAAATAATTCACTGAAAAACATCCGCTTATACTTATCTACTTGTTCATAATCCACTTCTTCCGACGCATTCAACGAAGCCTGCATATTCTCGTAAAACATTTTCCGATCCGTCGCATTCAATTCACCCATTGCATTCAAATTCAGATAAATCGGATGTAAAGCGTAAATGGAAATCGCATTATATGGATATGAATCGGTCCAAGTATGCGTTTGAGTCGTATCGTTGACCGGTAAGATTTGAAGAATTTTTTGTGAAGTGAATTTCAACCAATCAATACATTTTTTCATATCGCCGAAATCGCCGATACCGAAACTTGTTTCCGACCGGAGGGAAAAAACCGGAATAACGGTTCCGGCACATTTCCATTCGATGAAATCTTTTCGGAACTGTAATCCGGAAACAATGCCGGTTTCATTTTCGTTGATGGGAGGAATAGCCAAAACCCGGTTATCGCCTTTTTCCCATTCAATTAATGATTTACTTTCGTTTTCAACGATACAGAATTTGTATTCGATAGGGTAGGAGAGCGCGCTCGCGTCCAATTCAATTGACCATTCCGGAAAATGGTCGCAAGCCATAATCAATGCTTTATTGATATTCCAGTTCCCTAATTCGGGTTGGTTACCGATTACCGCTATGCTTTGATTACGTTCAATCTCGGACGCCAAGACTTTGATACATAATTTCTTTTGGGACTTAACGATACGTTCGAATTTATCGCAAGGATGCGCAAACCAGCTTTTATAAAAAGCCGAAGAATAAAAAGCCGTATTTTGCGGTTGATTTTGCCAATAATCAATCAGTACGTAGTCCGGTTTGGTATCCGTAATAATTTGTTTATGATTTCGTTGCCATTCTTCAAATATAAATTGGTTGTTGGAACGGAGAAAATACCGATATTCAAAACTAACGGGTTTATCAGGCAAATCCATTTCAAATATCCAGTTACCTTCGCCTATGTGTTGCATGGCTTTAGCCGAAGCCGTGTCCCAAGAACCTAATTCGAACAAAGATCCCGTAATATAAAGGGATTGTCCCCACACTGTGTGGAAGTTAATTTGTAAGCGAATTTTCATCAGTTTTAATCTATTGAATAATAATTTTTCGAGTGAATGTTTTTTCGGGACTTTTTATTTGTAACAGATAAACGCCGGGTTCAAAATCCATTTTTTTGTAAAAAGCCGATTCGGTTATTTGTTCTTGACTGATTAATTGACCGAAAACGGTATAAAACAGGAGCGTTGAAATCGGTTGCGGATCACACCGAATGACTAAGGCTTCTCCCTTCTTGATCGGATTCGGATATACGGCGATTTCCGCTTCCGGATTACGAATCGGATCAAGCGCAGTCTTATCGGACAAAACAACGTTTACGCAAGCCGATTCGGATTCTTCATTATCGTAAAGAGCAGTTATACAGTAATTGTAATTACCGGAACTTAAATTGGTTTGAGAATAAGAAGTATTATTCTTGCCGATCAGTTTTATGACGAGTAAATCATTGCGATAAATGTTGTAACCGGTGACGTCTTCCGACGGTTTGCCCCACGTCAGCTGCACGGTTTGATCTTCTACACTTGCTTGAAAATCAGTTACCGGCTCGGCATCAAGCATTGAAAATCGAAAAGAAACAATCCCTTTTTGTTCTTGAATATCGGTAAGCGGCTTCTCGGTATTTGTTCCGCTCCAAGACGTAGCGGCAGGAATCGTATAATCGGTAAACGAAGTTTTCTTGGAAATGCCGGGAAAAGGACATCCGACGGAATTGATGCTTCCGTAGGAAAGACGCGTTCCCGTCGGATTCGTACTTGCCGAAGCGCAAACGGGATATACTTTTTGCGGGTGTCCCGTATTGACGCTGTTATTTTGGATATCCATATTGCTAATGCTTACATGATAAATCAGTAAGCCGGTTCCGGGCACATACCGGTCAAATCCGACTTGCTGGCGATTTTCGAGAATAAAATATTCTCTTGCTACGGAAGTATTGTAGCGATAAGCGACCGGATTCATTGCCGAATTGGGAATATCGGCGACAATTTGCGGCTGATCCAAAACGGTCGGAGTTACCCATCCGAATTGAATTTTCTGATACATATTGATATGCGCCGGACATGCGCCGCTGTTGTTCCAATTTCCGGAGGCCATTAAATCCCAATTGCCTGTTCCCAAAAATTCATCGCCGCTTCCGTCTCCATCCGTATCATAAAAATCCGGAGCGCCGAAAATATGGCACATTTCATGGCAAATAACGCCGATATGCGTAATATTAGCGCCCGAATTTCCGCGTAATTCGGGCGAGCAGGAATAGATGCTTAACCTTTTACCTCCGAACGTAAGCGTCGTCGGAAGTCTGTATTCATGCGCCCAGATAGAATTAGGGTCTCCGCCCGATTCTTCGCCGTAGCCGGCATAAATAATATGAAAAGCGTCAATAGTTCCGTTGTTATCATTATCAAAGTCTGCTGGACGAATTGTCGGGTCGGTAAAAGTAAACTGCGCCGCTTCCGCCGCAAATTCTTGAACTCGTTCGAGTATGTCGTTGCCGTCGGCATCATTTTCACCATAGTAATCCCAATTTTTTGATACGGTATAAGGCCCGGCAACCGTAATCACTAAATTTAATTTTCCGTAAGAATTTTCCAAATAATAATCATTGACGCTGCCTTTAGCTCCGAAAGCGCTATATCCGGTTTGATTCATCAGGTTATTAAATTCCTCCCGCGTTCTCGTAAAAGGCTTGTCCGGAAAATCAATTAATGCACACACCGCATGCACTTCTCCCGTTGCGGCGCGCCATTGGACTGAAGCCGTATCCAAAGAATTTTGCTCGATTTTCCAAATACTTCGCAGGGTATTGATTTGAGCCGGACTGTAATTTAATTGTTTGGGAACTTCTTTTAAAAAAGCCTGATCGGATGCAGAGCGCAAAGGTATATCCCGCGCTGCGACAGAAGAGGGAATCATATCGCCTTTTTCATTGGCAATCGCATATACAATGGTTCGATTGTTATCGTATAGAAGCGAATAACCGTCTTCCGACTCCATTCGGTGCATTTTTTCATCACCCTTCAAATACAAAGAAATCATGGTACCGTCCGGTTGCTTCATTTTTACCAAATCGGGACAGGCGGGTGATGCAACTACCGTAATAGTCTGACATATAAGCGCTATCAAAAGATAGAGTATTGTATAAAAAGATTTCATGTCAATTTTTATATATAAATAAACTACAAATATACGATTTTTCCGAAAGAAGGAAAAATTCTCGTCTGTTTATCTGTAATTCGAAGAATGCGGAAAGGTTTATTTTTTGTAATGCGTAGTCCGCATGTAATTTATTTAAAATAACGCATCCGCCAGCAAAGCAAAATTCATTCCTATCACGGCAATGGCCATTATTAAAATAAGCAGAGACGATCCTTTGGCGTTCGCATATTTACCCATCACTTCTTTGGAAGACGTAAGATATACTTGCGCCAATACGGTAACGGGCAGTTGAAAACTTAACAACATCTGGGAAATGAGCAATCCTTGAAACGGGTCGGATATAAAAAAGATAACAACCAAAGCGCCTATGATGGAGAGCAGAACGCCCCAACGGGAATGGCTGTCTTTAATATCGTAAGGCTCGGAAAAGATGCCGGCAAAAATAGAGCCGCCGGCTATACCCGACGTGACGGTTGAAGCGATTCCCGCCATTAGCAAGGCAACCGCAAAAATAACCGACGCATTGTCGCCCAACAGCGGCTTCAACAGTTGATGAGCATCTTGCAGTTCTTCCACCGGTTTTCCGGATTTAAAGAAAATCGCGGCAGCCATAATGAACATGGCGCAATTGATTGCCCAGCCGAGAATCATGGAAAACAGGGTATCTGCAAATTCAAATTTCAATAATTTTTGAATTGATTTATCATCTTTTGTTTGTAATTGACGGCTTTGAATTATTTCCGAATGAAGGAACAAATTGTGAGGCATCACGACCGCCCCCAATACGCTGAGAATAATCAAGAGAGAGCCTTCCGGAAATGAAGGAGTTACCACCCCTTTGGCCACATGCGCCCATTCTACGTCAGCCAGCGATAACTCGTAAATAAAGGCAATGCCGATCAGCGATACAAAACCGATAATCCATCGCTCGATTTTTTTATAAGAGTTGGTAAGTAACAGAATGATAACCAATGCCGACGAAAGAGCGGCTCCTATTTTGAGCGGAATATGAAAAAGCATTTCTAATGCAATGGCCGATCCCAATATCTCGGCCAAAGAAGTGGATATAGAAGCCAACATGGCGCTACCGAGAACACTACGTGAAACAGCGGGGCGCGTATATTTGGTAACCGCCTCCGAAAGACACAAACCGGTCACAATTCCCAAGTGTGCGGCATTATGTTGTAACACAATCAGAATAACGGTTCCTAAAGTAACAATCCACAGCAGCGAATATCCGAAAGTTGATCCGGCTGCAATATTTGTCGCCCAATTGCCCGGATCAATAAAACCCATGGTAACAAGCACTCCCGGGCCTATGTATTTTAAGATTTCCAACCCTTCATAGGCCGGGTGGTGTTTGTTTCCTTGGTTTTTGAAAAAGCGACTCATTTCATTTTACAGCGCATACGCATAACCTACCATTACGGTACCTGCGCCGCAATTGTTTTTACCGATAATCGTCGTCTGTTTTTGAATGTTCAGCACGCCGTAACTACCGCCGCCTTCAATGAAAATAATGTTTCGTTTGATTTGATATTGGAATCCTATATTCCCTTCAAAGCCAAAACTAACCCGATGCAGCTGATCTTTTATGTTTTCCGTTCTGTCAAAAGGTTGAGGAGGAAGCTGTGCCATTATTGGTTCATACGTATCAGGATCAACCCCAACAGGTATCATTGCTGGTATCGTTCCATTCGCATCCATATAAACGGTTTTATTGCCGCCGCTGATTATTTGCTTGGCGCTTACCAAATAACCCACAAAAGGACCGGCGTCCACATAAACCCGAAACGGACTCGTGTGCGAAAGGTTCCATCCGAATTTTGCCAACACGGGCAACATTAAATAATTCAATTTTGCATTGCTTTTAAAATCGGCATACAAATACTGTTGTTCCGGCCCATAAATCTGAGCCAATTCATCCGGAGTAATAAACGCTTGGAACTTGTTTTTCTTAGCGCCTTCTTCGGAAAATTCCAACATGGGTTGAATAGAGAATAACGGACTGAGTTTAAATTCGGCAAAAATAGCTGCGCCAAACCGCTCGGTTGTAGCGTAATCTTTATTTAACTCAGTCGTCTTACCAATGGCCGTAAGATTCGGAATAGTAAGACCTCCCCGTACGCCAATGTTTATTTTATTACTTTGTCCCCACATACAGGTTACGGACAATAAGGCGAATACGCCACTCAACAAAATCGTTTTCAACTTCATCAGTAAAAATTTTAAATTAGTAAATAAATTTATTTTCAAGCTGCAAATGTATAATTATATTTCGAATATTTCCCAAAAAAATACGATAAAGTGTAAAATGGCGTTTAATAAACGGTCATAAAATGTAAATTTAATAATTTTAAGCATGAAACAAAAAAAAATTGAAACCCGGCAGGCTTACCGCTTCAAGCGTTTTGCCCACCGTGCGTATGCTGTTTTTAACAGTATGCATAAAGTAGTAAGCATCGGGGTCGTGACGAGCTGCATGTTGACCTTTGCACATGTAACGCAAACCTCTGCGCAGGAAAACCGGTCGGTTCAAACTCCCGTTCCGGAACAAGAGCTGGAGGAATTGGTGGTCACTTCTTCCAAAGCAGAATTGACGTTTAATCAAACGGCTAAATCGGTAACGGTAATCACGCGCGAAGAGATTGCGCGACAGCCGGCGCAGAGTATTCAGGATTTACTGAAAAGTATCGTTGGTTTAGATGTCCGCCAACGGGGAGCCAACGGCGTTTTATCGGACATCTCCGTGCGAGGCAGTACTTTTGATCAAGTCGCAATTCTTTTGGATGGAGCCAATCTCACCAATCCTCAAACAGGACACTATTCGTTAGACCTTCCGGTCAATCTTTCCGACATCGAACGTATCGAAATCATTCAAGGCCCGGCTTCTTTGATATACGGAGCAGGCGCTTTTTCCGGAGGAATCAATATCATTACGAAAAAAGATTCCGATACCGGCGTTTTCTTGAAAGCCGAAGGAGGAATGCACGAACTTTGGGGCGCGGAATCTCGCGCATCGTTGAAAACCAATACTTCCACACACAGCCTTTCGGCAGGATATAACTCTTCCGACGGATATATTCCCGATAGCGATTATAAAATTTTGAATGCGTTCTGGCAAAGCAATTTCTATGCGGATAATTCTCATTTGAACGTTCAATTGGGTTTCAACGATAAAGCCTACGGCGCCAATACCTTTTATTCGCCGTCTTATTTTAATCAATTCGACGATACCCGTTCCCTTTTTGCTTCGGTCAAAGGCGAATCGGGAACGAAACTGAAATTTATTCCGCATCTGTACTGGAGCCGGCATTACGATTGTTTTCAATTATACCGAAACGGGACGCCCGATATTCCTTCCTGGTACACCGGACATAATTACCACTATTCCGAAGTGTTGGGATTCAATCTTAATACGCAATACAAATGGAAAGGAGGCATTACGAATTTCGGTGGAGAACTCCGAAACGAGGGCGTTTTCAGTAATGTGTTGGGAAAACCGCTGAGTGAACCTATCGGGAAATATACCAAATCCGATAATCGTACCAACACCGGCTATTTTCTGGAACATATTTATATTTATCAAGGTTTTACTTTCAGCGCCGGAATCCTTGCCAATTATAACAGTTTTTTCAAAAAGCAATTTGAATTTTATCCGAATATTGATGTCGCTTATTGGTGGTCGAATCATTTAAAAACATTTGCATCTTGGAATAATGCCACTCGTATGCCGACGTTTACGGATTTGTATTATTCGGATCCGAGTCATGAGGGAAATCCGGATCTCCAACCGGAAAAATCAAAATCGTTTGAATTAGGCTCCAAATACGCTCAATCGTGGCTTATCGCTTCTTTGACCGGATTTTATACACAAGGCAATAATCTGATAGACTGGATAAAAGAAAGGCCGGATGACCCGAAATGGAAATCACAAAATCTGACAACCGTAAATAAAATCGGATTTGAGGCCCATGCTTCGTTGTTTTTCCGAAAAATCGTTCCGGCATTGACAACGACACGCCTTGATTTGAGTTACATGTATATTGATCAAACCAAAAAAAGCGGCGAATTATTTTCCGGTTACGTATTGGATTATTTGCGTCATAAATTCGTTGCGGGTCTGTCGCATCCGGTTTGGAAAGAATTAAGCGTTGATTGGCAGTTCCGATGGCAAAAGCGCGAAGGCTCTTATTCGAAATACGAAAACGGAAGTTTCACCGAAGAAGCGTATCCCGCGTTTGCCCTTTTGGACGTTAAATTGAACCGGAAGATTAACTTGCTAAATATTTATCTGTCTGTTAATAACTTATTCGATAAATCGTATTACGATACGGGAAATCTTCCTCAACCCGGCTTCTGGCTGGTCGGCGGAGTATCTTGGTCGTTGAAATAACCGGTATAGAGGCTGTTTCAAAAGTCCTTTTGAGACAGCCTTTTATTCGAATAATTCGTTTAAATCAATTTCCAACCCTTCAAAAAATGGCGTATTTTTATTTTATACACAAAATGAAATATAAAGATGAATTTTATAGTTCTGCACTCCTTTACTGCGATTATCTTTATTATACAAATTCTTTTAGTTCACCGACAGCGTAATTCATTTTTTTAATTCCCGGATATACTGATGAATGACGACTTTTTGCATTTTCAATATCAAAATCATCCTGTAATCCGAGCCAAAACTTTGCCGAATTACCAAAAAACAAACTTAAGCGCAATGCAGTATCAGCAGTAATTCGCCGACTACCGTTGATAATCCCTGAAATCCGTGTTTGCGGAATATTTAATTCTTTAGCAAGACGGTACTGCGAAATGTCCATCGGAATTAGAAATTCTTCTAATAAAATTTCGCCCGGTGATATATTTTTCAAATTTTCCATTTTATATATGTTTTAATGATAATCAATTATTTCTATTTCAGAACTGTCGCAGCCGTCCCAACCGAAAATTATTCGCCACCGGTCGTTTATACGAATGCTATATTTGTTTTTTAAATCACCTTGCAGCTTTTCTAATCTGTTAGCGGGTGGTATTCGCAAATCGTTTATATTTTGTGAACTATTTATCATTCTTGATTTTCGCCGAGCTATTTGTTGAATTTCAAAAGGCAGTCTGGTTGAAACAATTCCGTTCCAAATTTTTTCTGTTTCTTTGTCTTTGAATGAAATTATCATCGTTTTTCATATTTACGTCTTGCGTTACTAACGACAAAAGTAAGTATTTATTTTTATTCTACAAAAGATTTGCGGTAAATGAATAATATTTTTTCGCAACAAAGGATTTTAATTTTTATTTGAGAAAACAAAAAATGATTGTACTTTTGTAAGATAGACATAAATTAAGGATAAAAAATATAAACAAAAGATGAAAAATGTAATTTATCAAGCGGAATTAAGATTATCACACTTTTAAAATATTTTTTACGGTTATTTGTCTATTAATTCAGAGACATTAAAATTCAACAGTTATGATGAAAAGATTATATATTATCAGTCGTCTGTTTTTGGGATTAGCAATCATGGCGGGAGCCGGGGTCGTTGTATTGCTATTGTGGAACGCTCTTATTCCTTCCATTTTCGGATGGAGCGCCATTAATTTTTGGCAGGCAATGGGATTATTTGTACTGTGTCGCATCCTGTTCGGCAATTTCGACGGAAGTCGGCTGTTTGCTTGGACCCATGGTTATCACAAAAATCCTATTCGCGAAAAATGGGAGAGAATGTCGAACGAAGAGCGCGAAAAATTTATCAGACACCGCTATTGGGATCACAGGTTCCATAGGTTCGATCCCGATTATTTCAAAAAAGAGGAATCCGAAAAACATGAATAACGGGACCGAGGTAACCAAAGACAATCTCGAAGAACGGATTAAAGAATATCAACCGCAACTCAAATCCTTTATCCGCAAACGGGTGGATAATAAGGAAAATGCGGAAGATATTCTGCAAGATGTTTTATATCAATTGACAAAAACGGTCAATACCGCCATGAATCCTATTGAACATTTAGCGGCATGGCTGTATCGTGTGGCAAAAAATACAATTATCAATCAAGGTATTAAGAAACGCGAGGAAGAAATGCCTGTTTATCAAAACGATGAAGACGATAACGAAAAATTGAAAGATTTTTCGGAAGTTATGTTTAATAACGAATCCTCGCCTTCACCCGAAACGGAATATCTCCGTTCTCTGGTTTGGACGGAATTGAAAGCAGCTCTTGACGAACTTCCGCCCGAACAACGAGAAATATTTGAACTGACGGAATTAGACAATATCCCGATAAAGGAGATTGCTCAAACCTTAGATGTTCCGGTCAATACCTTATTATCGCGAAAACATTATGCCGTCTTGCATCTGCGCAAACGATTGAAAGAATTGTATTATGACGTTATTTACTCGTAAATAACAGGTATAACCTTAGTTTTGCTTTGGATGAAAAACAAGCGTTTATTTAGAATCTCTTACCTCCGAAAAATTGCATTTTGTTTATTTCCGGAAATAAATTACCTTTGTATCCCGCTATTGACGTCAAACTTTTTTAACACACGGGGTAAATAGAGGTATTATTTTAAATATAATAGAGGTATTTCAAATATATTGATGGAGCAATTTCTGCAACAACTCAATGAAAGTCAGCGTGAAGCTGTTCTATATAATGACGGTCCCGGTTTGGTAATTGCAGGTGCAGGTTCAGGAAAGACGCGCGTTCTAACCTACAAAATCGCTTATCTGTTGAAGAACGGAATCGCTCCTTATACGATTTTAGCTCTGACTTTTACAAACAAGGCTGCCCGTGAAATGAAATCCCGGATTGCCCGGATTGTGGATGAAGATACCGCTCGCCGCTTGTGGATGGGTACTTTTCATTCTATCTTTTCACGAATTTTGCGTCGGGAAGCGGGGGCTTTCGGCTATCGTTCCGATTTTACCATTTACGATGCGCAAGATTCTAAAAACTTGATTAAAGCCGTTATTAAAGAAAAAAAGTTAGACGATAAAATCTATAATCCGTCATCGGTTCAAGCTCGGATTTCCAAAATGAAAAATGCCTTAATCACTCCGGAAATATACATTAATGATCGGGAGTTGATTGCTAACGATCATTTTCATCGGCAAGAAAGTCTCGGTGAAATATATTTTACTTATTGGAATCGTTGCCGTACTTCGGGAGTCTTGGATTTCGACGACCTTTTATTATATACTTACCTGCTTTTCAAAGATCATCCCGAAATAATCGAGCGCTACCGGAATCAATTCAGATTCATTTTGGTTGATGAGTATCAAGATACGAATCCGGTTCAACACGAGATTGTTCGTCAATTGGCTGAAGAACACCACCGGGTTTGCGTAGTCGGCGACGATGCTCAAAGTATCTACTCTTTTCGGGGGGCTACCATCGGAAATATTCTGAACTTTCGCAAAACCTATCCCGAAAGTAAATTGTTCAAATTGGAGCGGAATTATCGTTCCACAAAAACCATTGTTAATGCGGCAAATTCATTGATAGAAAAAAACAAAGAGCAGATCCCGAAAACAATTTTTTCCGAAAAGTTGATCGGAGAAAAAATCCGACTCATCAGCGCTTATTCCGACTATGAAGAAGGATATAATGTTGCTTCCCGTATTGCCGAGATGCGCATGCTTCATTCTTATGAATACTCGGATTTTGCCATCTTATACCGAACCAACGCCCAAAGCCGTATTTTTGAAGAAGCTTTGCGCAGAATCAATATTCCTTATCGGATTTACGGGGGACTTTCTTTTTATCAACGAAAAGAAATAAAAGACGTAATCGCTTATATGCGACTGGTTACGAATCCCAATGACGAAGAAGCGTTTAAACGGGTACTTAATTATCCCGCTCGCGGAATCGGCGATACGACGCTGAATAAACTTATTTCCGCCGCAAACCTTCATGAAGTCAGCCTTTGGGAAGTACTTTCTCATTTGTCGGACTATAATTTGGATATTCACGGCGGTACGACGAAAAAACTGGAAGGATTCCGAAACTTATTGGATCAACTCGCAGCGGATAACGCAACTCAAAATGCCTACGAATTTGGTAGCAACCTTATCCGGCAAACCGGATTGCTTACCGAGCTTTATAACGACCGAACGCCCGAAGGCTTGAGTCGCGTTCAAAACATAGAAGAACTGATTAACAGTTTAAACGAATTTGTTTCCACCCGATTGGAGGAAGGACGACAAGATATAAAGATAAACGATTTTTTAGCGGAAATTGCTCTGTTGACCGATCAAGATACGGATAAAGACGAACAGTCCGACCGCGTAACGATGATGACCATTCATTCCGCCAAAGGATTGGAGTTTAAAAACGTATTTGTCGTCGGCTTGGAAGAAGATTTATTTCCTTCCGAACGAAGCAGAAACAATCCCAAAGAAATTGAAGAAGAGCGTCGGCTGTTTTACGTAGCGATTACGCGTGCCGAAGAAAATGTCCTGTTGACTTATGCCAAAAGTCGTTTTCGCAACGGGCAATCGTGGATGTGCGTACCCAGTCGGTTTATTGACGATATTGATCCGGCTTATTTACAAAAATCCGGCGATTCGGCTTTCGGCCCCTCCTTGCAAGAAAGAACGACGAAGCGCTCCGACTCTTCTCGCTTATGGAGAGAGGATAGGGGAGAGACTCGGAAATTAATTCCCGTGGAAAGAGAAACGCCAACGCCGTCGGTTCATCAAAACATCGGAAACCTTTCGGTCGGAAATACGATCCGACACGAACGATTCGGCTTGGGAAAAGTGACGGAATTGATCGGTGAAGATGAAAATGCCAAAGCGACCGTCGAATTTGAAAGTTTCGGTCGAAAACAATTGCTGCTGAAATTTGCGAAATTTGAGATTATCGGTTAATAATTAAACCGTAAAATGATTGATATAACGAAAATACCTTCTCCGGCGTATGTTATGGATGAGTCGCTTCTCCGTAAGAATTTAGCCTTAATCCGTTCGGTCGGGGAACGGGCGGGAGTAACGATTATTCTTGCATTCAAAGCATTCGCTTTATGGAAGTCATTCCCGATTATCAAAGAATATATTTCCTGTTCTACGGCGAGCTCGCCTTGGGAAGCGCAGCTTGCGTGGGAAGAAATGGGCAGTAAAGCGCACGCCTATTCGCCGGCTTATACCGAAAAAGATTTTCTGGTCATCAAAGCCTGCAGTTCGCATATCACTTTCAATTCGCTTTCGCAGTTTCGGCGTTTTTACAACGATACGCTCGATAATGCAACGCCTGTATCCTGCGGATTACGAATTAATCCCGAATACTCGGAAGTAACTACGGACTTATACAATCCGGCAGCTCCGGGTTCACGCTTGGGCATGATTCGAGAAGAATTAGGCGACCAATTGCCGAAAGGAATCGAAGGATTGCATTTTCATACCTTATGCGAATCTTCGTCTTTTGCATTGGAAAATACGTTGAAGCGAGTGGAAGCTCGATTCGGAGATTTACTTCCGCATATTCGTTGGCTGAATATGGGCGGAGGACATTTGATAACGGGCGATAATTATGATGTGGAACATCTTATCGGTTTATTACGTGATTTCAAAAGGAAGTACCCGAACTTGGAATTGATTTTGGAACCGGGTGCGGCTTTTGTATGGAAAACGGGTATCTTGGTTTCTTCTGTTGCAGACATTGTGGAAAACAGGGGAATCAAGACCGCTATTCTTGATGTATCGTTCACCTGTCACATGCCCGATTGTTTGGAAATGCCCTACAAGCCGGTGGTTCGCGGAGCTTATCAGGAAGCAAAACCGGGAAAACCGACCTATCGCTTGGGCGGAAATTCTTGTTTGAGCGGCGATTATATGGGCGATTGGTCATTCGATAAAGCATTGCAAATCGGCGACAAAATTGTGTTTGAAGACATGATTCACTATACGATTGTCAAAACTACTTTATTTAACGGCATACCTCATCCCGATCTGTGTTTGTGGAGGGAAAACGGTTCGTTAGAGGTTTATCGTCGTTTCGGATACGAGGATTATAAAAACAGAATGGATTAGTTAAAACATAAATTATGAATAATTTGGCATATCAAACTTTTTTAACTGAAGTACAAAAAGCTTTTTCCAAAAAATCAATAATGATAGATACTTTGGCTGATATTCTGCGAATTGAAAAAGGCGCCGTTTACCGAAGAATACGACAAGAAGTTCCGTTTACTTTCAATGAAATTACCGTTATTGCAAAATATTTGGGTTTTTCGTTAGATAGTATAATCGGTATTGAAGGAGGAACAAAAAGCGTACCGTTCCAACTGCGATTACCGGATTTTATTTCACCGGAAGAAGTAGATTATTATATACTTAAAGCTTATATCGAATTTCTTCAGAGCCTCAACCAATCGGAGAGTTCAGAGGCGGCTGTTGTTTCCAATATGTTGCCTCATGACCTTTTCGGCGGATATAACCATCTTTTATTGTTTTATTTGTTTATATGGAATTATGTTTATACCGATAACAAAATGATGTCTTTTCATCATATTTCATCAACGCCGGAGATGATAGGGCTTCTGAATGAATTTATGATGGAATCAAAAAAATTCGGTAAGACCAGCTACATTTTCGATAATAAAGCATTTCGAATTTTTGTTGATCGCGTCAATTATTTCCATGCTATTCGTGCGATAGAAAAAAAAGATGTTTCAATCATTAAAGAAGAATTATTGTCGCTGTTGGATTATTTGGAAGATATGGCAATCACGGGTCAATTCAAAGAAACGGGTAAAGCCGTAAACCTGTACATTGCAGATATTGATATTTCGGCCTGTTATTCTTATATGGAAACCCCGAATACTCATTTCAGTTTGATGAAAGCGTTTCTCTTATCCTACGTGACTTCATTTGATGAAGATACATTTCAAAGAATGAAAAACTGTATTCAGTCGCTAATCAAAATTTCCACATTGATTACCTTAACGAATGAAAAACAGCGCGTTTTGTATTTTGAAAAACAACGTAAAATAGTAAATGAATTATAATTATGTCCACGCACCCGGAAATTAACGCTGCAATCACCACGCAACGGTTGATTGAAATGAAACGGAAAGGGGAAAAAATCTCTATGCTTACCGCTTATGATTATTCAATGGCTAATATTACGGATGCAGCCGGGATTGATGTGGTTTTGGTCGGAGATTCGGCGTCTAATGTGATGGCCGGAAATTCCACCACGATTCCGATCACTTTGGATCAAATCATTTATCATGCGCAATCGGTACGAAAAGCGGTTAAAAAAGCCTTGCTCTGCGTTGATTTGCCTTTCGGTTCATATCAGGTGAATGCCGACGAAGCGGTACGCTCCGCCATTCGAATCATGAAAGAAACCGAAGCGGATGCGGTTAAATTGGAAGGAGGCAGAACCATTAAAGAATCGGTTCAACGCATCGTATCTGCCGGAATACCGGTCATGGGGCACTTGGGACTGACGCCTCAGTCGGTACATCAATTCGGCGGTTATGCCGTGCGGGCAAAAGAAACGGCCGAAGCGCAACAACTGATGGAAGATGCCTTGCTTTTACAAAATTCCGGTTGCTTCGCCGTTGTCTTGGAAAAAATACCGGCCGAACTGGCTCGGAAAGTAACCGCTGAACTAATTATCCCTTCGATAGGAATCGGCGCCGGACCGAATGTTGACGGACAGGTATTGGTACTGCAGGATATGCTGGGAATCAATAAGGATTTTTCTCCTAAATTTCTTCGCCGATACGCCGCTTTGTATGATGTGATTAAAGAAGCTGTGGAAAATTACGTCCGGGATGTGAAGGGCGGTGATTACCCGAATGAAAAAGAATCTTACGGATAGCAAAATAAATTTTTAAACAAAAAAGGCGGAACTCTCATTATACCAACGAAACGTTCCGCCATCATCAGACTTATGAAATTTATACGCTCTACAAATTTCCGAAAAAAAAACATAAAGTAACTGCCAATATACGAAAATGTTTATTAATTTGTGATAAATAAAAGAAAAAAGAATATCAAAATTTGTCATTATCTTTTTCGTATTTTGTTGAGATTCAGAATGTGAGTATTTTCGACAGGAAATTCAAAGAATAGTATAAGATATTTATAACAGATTCATTTTTTATAAATTTTTAAAAATCCGGAAGACACGAATATGACAAATTAATTATCGTTTTTTTTAAATTCATGTAAATTTGCTTAATCCGAGTCATCCGCATTCCGTTCAATTTATTTTATTTCGAACGTTGCTTGAACCGCTTCATTTTCCGAATTACCTCCGGCAAAAATCGAATATACGCCGGGAGGAACACACAATTCTCCGGCCGACTCGTCCCATTTGGCGAATTGAGCGATAGGGATTGAGACCTTGATTTCTACGGTATTTCCTTTGGCAATCGCTTTTCTTTCAAAATAGCGTAACTCTTTCAAAGGCAGAACCCTTCCCGTTTGCGGATATTTGATATACACTTGCGCCACTTCATCGCCATCCACCGTTCCCGTATTTTTTATATTCAAACTGCATTCGATGGTTTCGGTTGCGTAATATTCTTTTTTCGGCTGAACATTCCACGCATAATCAAATTTACTGTAGCTCAAACCGTATCCGAAAGGATATAACGCTTTACCCTTAAAGTATTTGTAGGTTCGATTGGTCATATTGTAATCTTCAAAGTCCGGTAAATCCGAATCGCTTGCATAAAAAGTTACCGGTAAACGTCCCGACGGGTTATAATTCCCGAAAATAACATCCGCAATCGCTTTCCCGGCAAATTCTCCGCCGTACCATGAATTAAGGATGGCATTGATGTTTTGCGATTCCCAAGGAATAGCAATGGCGCTGCCGGTCATCATTACAAAAACAATCGGTTTTCCGGTTGATTTCAGCGCTTTCAACAAATCGGTCTGAATTTGAGGCAACAAAACGGAGGTACGATCTCCTCCGAAAAAGCCCGGCGCTTTTACGCGCATTTCTTCTCCTTCAATCCGAGGCGATATACCTCCTACATATATAATAAGGTCAACATCTTTTATTTTTTTCAAGGTGGAAGCAAAGGAAGAAGGAGTATCTCCGTAATAACCGATAACCGTATCGGCATAGATTTTTACGCTTTTACCCAATTCGTCTTTTAATCCTTCCAACGGCGTAATGATGCGGTCCGGAAAACCGTTATAATTTCCCAATTGTACTTCCGGATTATTGATATTCGGCCCGAGCAATGCGATTTTTTTCAGTTTATCTTTTTGTATCGGTAAAAGGCCGTCGTTTTTGAGTAATACGATGGATTGGCGCGACATTTTCAAAGCCAAATCTTTATGAGTTTTTGCGCCCAATGCGGTTGAATCTATTTTCGAAAAAGGCACTTTATCCGCCGGATCGAACATTCCCAAGCGAAAGCGGATTTCAAACAATCGTCGTAATGAAACATCAATTTGACTTTCCGGAATAATTCCTTCTTCAACCGCTTTTTTTAAGCCCAGATACGCTTCATTGCCGCAATCCGTGTCCGTACCGTGAAATATGGCGTCGGCGGAGGCAAATTCAGCATCCGGATGGGTTTTGTGCGTTTTGTAGAAATTCTCAATCGCTCCGCAATCGGAAGTTACATAACCTTTGAATCCCCACTCTTTACGCAGAATGTCAATCATCAATTTATCGCTGCCGCAACAAGGTTGATTATCGAACCGATTGTAGGCGCACATCACTCCCGCGACTTTACCTTCTACCACCAATTCACGGAATGCTGGAAGATACGTATCCCATAAATCGTAATTGCTTACGGAAATATTAAATGTATGACGATTGGATTCCGGCCCGCTGTGGACGGCATAATGCTTGGCGCATCCGGCTGCTTTCAAATAAGTTTTGTCGGTTCCTTGCAATCCTTCCACAAAATTCTTTCCCAGCATTGCGGTTAAAAAAGGATCTTCTCCATACGTTTCCTGACCGCGTCCCCAGCGCGGATCGCGGAAAATATTGATATTAGGCGTCCAATAAGTTAATCCGTGATAAATTCGATAATCGCCTTTCGCCTGCGAAATATTGTAGATAGCGCGACCTTCTTCCGAAGTATAATCGCCCATTTGTCGGATCGCATTCACATCCCAGCCCGCAGCCATGCCGATGGCTTGAGGGAAAACGGTCACTTTGTATTCCGTTCGACCTACGCCGTGCAAACATTCGTTCCACCAGTCGTAAGGAGGGATTCCCAAACGTTCGATTGCCGGCGTTTTGTTCAGCATTTGAGCAATCTTTTCGTCTAACGTGAGACGGGAAACCAAGTCGGCGGCTCGCTGTTCGTTCGATAATGAAGGATTCCGGAAAGGATAGTCATATACAGGTTTTTGACTTCCTGCATGTTGAAAGCAAAATGCGGATAAGAGTATCCACAAGAAATGTCTATTCATACGATATAAATTTTCGGGTTAATTTTTCTATTTCCGGCAAAGGTAATGGTTTTTTTAGAGAAATGAAAATATTATACCCGCGAAGGAACAATAATCACCGGAATGTGCGAGTGTAATAGGATATGTTGAGCAATACTGCCCATTGCCCAAAGACCCAATCCACTTTTACCGTGTATTCCGGCAACGATTAAATCGGCCTCCCAAGTTTTTGCCGTTTTCAAAATATCTTCTTTGGGCAACCCTTCCGGCATAAACAATGTCGTTTCTTTTGTTCGGTTATTCAAGCGGATTAATCGGTCTAATGTATCCCGCGCTTTTTTCTTTAATTCCATTAACGCCTCATTGGGCGTAATTCCGGCATCCGGATTTCCGATTGCCTTTGATTTGTCCGCGACAAAAATCAGAGCAGGCTCCGCTTGCAATTGTTCCGCTAACTCAAATCCTTTTTTTGCAACATTTATCGAATTTTCCGAACTATCTACCGCAATTAAAATTTTTTTGTATATCATTGCGTAATGATTTTAGATAGAATATTTCCTCCCCATACCGCAATAAGGCCGGATGCAACGCTTATCATTATATATAACGCAAGCGTCCAATAATTGCCCGTTTCAAATAATCGGATGTTTTCTGCCGAGAACGTGGAAAATGTAGTATATCCTCCGCAAAATCCTACGATTAATAAATATTTTAATTCATTATTCAGAATGCTGTAACGGATTGACAATCCCATTAAGAAACCGATAATGAAACAGCCTGTTATGTTTATTATAAAAGTGCTTAAAGGAAAAATATAGGGGAAATGTTTTACAATCCACGACGAAGTCACGTAACGGAAAGTACTTCCTACACCTCCCCCTAAAGCGACTAATAATAATTGTTTAGTCATTTGTTAATTTTGGTTATTTCGTATTCTTAAAAGTCTTTTTTCCGGCAAAACGGGAATTACCTGCCAATTGGTGTTCGATGCGAATGAATTGATTGAATTTTTCGATACGTTCTCCTCTGCATCCGCTGCCCGTTTTGATATGGCCTGCATTCAAGCCGACCGTTAAATCGGAAATGAAAGTATCAACGGTTTCTCCGCTTCGGTGTGAAACAAAACAGTTGTATCCGTTATTCCGCGCCAATTCCATTGTTTCCAAAGTCTCGGTTACGGTTCCTATTTGGTTCAATTTGATAAGTATGGAGTTTGCCACGTTTTTATTGATACCTTCCTGTAATATTTTTTTATTGGTACAGAAAATATCATCGCCCACAAGTTCTATCTTATTGCCTAATTCTTTGGTGAGAATTTGCCAACCGGCCCAATCGTTTTCTGCCAACCCGTCTTCGAGTAAAACAATCGGGTATTGTTTGATCCAATTTTTCCACATTTTGATCATCTCATCGCTTGACAAAAGATTTCCGGTACTTTTAAATAACTTATATTTGCCGTTGTCCCATAATTCGCTGGTAGCAGGGTCAAGACAAATGCTTACATCTGTTCCGGGTTCGTAGCCGGCCTTGGTAATGGCTTCGAGAATAACTTCTACGGCTTCTTCATTCGATTTCAAATCCGGAGCAAAACCGCCTTCATCACCCACTCCCGTACTGTAACCTTTGCCGTTCAGTACTGATTTTAAAGAATGGAATACTTCTTCTCCCATGCGTATGGATTCCCTAAAAGAGGAGGCATTGTGCGGAGCAATCATAAATTCTTGAAAATCAACATTGTTATCCGCATGTTTTCCTCCGTTGATAACGTTCATGCAGGGTACGGGCAATATATGGGCATTACTTCCTCCGAGATATTGGTACAGAGGTAATCCCATACTCATTGCTTTTGCGCGGGCATAAGCCATTGATACGGCAAGCAGGGCATTGGCTCCGAGTTTGGATTTGTTTGGGGTGCCGTCCAAATCAATCATCCGAGAATCAAGTTCCCGTTGACCGGTAAAACTTTTGCCGACGATTTCTTTGGCAATAATCGTATTTACATTCTCTACCGCTTTAAGAACGCCTTTTCCGCCGTAACGCTTTTTATCGCCGTCACGCAATTCGGTCGCTTCCCGTTCTCCGGTTGATGCGCCGCTCGGAACCATGGCCCTTGCCTGCGTTCCGTCTTCCAATGTTAAATCTGCTTCTACTGTCGGATTTCCTCTCGAATCAAGAATCTCGATTGCTTCTACTTTTGTAATTTTCATAATTCAATTATTTAAAATAAACATATATATACAAATAATTATAAATGAAGCAATACTTTTGAGAAAGCCTCGCCTCACGTCTTTTTAGTTTTATTTGGTGAATTGTTCCGCTAATCGGAGGGTTCGTAAATACAAAATTCCTACTCATTCTTCCTGTTTTGAATTAATTAAGTAGGAACTGTCAGCTATTTATCGTAGCGGTTTATAATAGGGAAGTCCCATTCCCTTTATCGTACAACGAGGCAAAGGTAAGAAAAATTTATAAAAATGCAAAACAATGAGGCAATTTATTTTGGGCTGTCATAATCATACTTGAATGTCTTCCGGAAATATTTTATTGTATAAATCTTCACCGTAACTTGTTTGTAACGGCTCTCCCTCCACGATTTTAAATGTTCGCGTGGTATCCGAGCGCCTTTCAGCTCGTAAAAATAGCGCGCAATTCAAGTGTTGAATGTAAAAATGATTCGCAAATTGGTATATATGAGAAACAAAAAATACTTTTATATGTTTTTCAATCAATGCTTTTACGATTTGTCCGGCTATTTCGGAGCCGTCTCTCTCATTGGTTGCGGCAAACGATTCATTAAATAGAATCAGAGCGTTAAAACTTATGTGATTTATTATATCATTCATCCTGCCGAGTTCTTCGTCAAACTTTCCGCTTTTTAATCCGCAGTCTTCTTCCCGTTTGAAATGCGTAAAAACGGCATCACAAATATTGGCCTCAAATTCTTCTGCCGGAACAAACATGCCGCTTTGCATCAAGAGTTGAGCTAAGCCGATGCTTCTGAGGAAGGTGGATTTTCCTCCCTGATTAGCGCCGGTAATAATAAAAAGATTTTTCTTTGGAGCAATCAAATCATTTCCGACCACTTTTTGTTTTGTCGTTAAAGCCAGACAAATATCGTATAATCCCTTAAATTTCAATCTTCTTTCATTAATATCCAATGGCGTGGCAAACGAAACCGGCTCATTGATTTCCAAAAGCTGTTCATAGAGGTTCAGACAAGCTATATAAAAAGCCAGTTCGGTTTGTAATGTTTTGAAAAATCCGAGAATATGATCAGACGATTGGGCCAGTGCATTCGCGACAAGATTAAGCCCTTGGTCTTCCAGTTCAGATAAAGCCCGGATTCCTCCTTCGTCATAGGAGCTGATAAAAAATGTGAAATCGGTAAGTTCTACGTTGAATAGTTTTGCCAACCAACTTTGTTTATTTTTTTGTTTAATTGCCTTATAAAGTAAATAGTCTTCTATTTTTTGCTTCCACCAAGATTGCTTTTTCTCTTGAAATTTATTCAATACCAACCGGACTCCTTTATTTCTTTTTCCCAATTCTGAAGTCATTAAAATGCCTTTATCAAAATCCGAATCTTTCAGATATTTTCGGATAGTGAAAAGATATTCGTCCGTCAATTCGGTTTGCAACATGTAAAAAAATTTCTTGAAACCCTCCGAGTTGAATTGTCCGGAATGTTTATCTGCGATTGTCCTTAATTCTTGAAGCCTGTCGGCAAACATAAATAAAGTATGCCGGGAATGGCTTAAAATAGACCGGGGATAATTGCCGAAAATACCCCAAAAGTTTTCTTTTTCTTTCTCTATAGCGCTGATGGCTAACTTGTACATTTCTTTTATTTCCGCCGGGTTTTTGATACAATCTTTCAGTATTTCCCGGCGGTAAAGTATTGTAGTCACATCATTACTTATTCCGTTCAATATTACGCTTTTAACCACTTTAAATAAAAAATCGTCACCGAGCGCCATTGCATTAAACAAAGCTTCCAGCTCGAGATCCTGTATCAACGATTGTTCATTCCATGGCAATTCCTGCTGTAAATTGTAATCGGTATCCTTATATAAAAGTTGCGGTTTCATTTGTTTAATCTTTCTTTTAAAAACCGGTAAGTCAACCGGTATTTCCGGGCGATTGACAGCGCATAAACGAGTCCGTTAGCGGGCTTTCTTTCTATTTTATAAGTTCTTAAAGATTGATTTTCACGATCAACTGCGCTTACCATACTCACTGTTTGTTCGGCAAATGAGGCTATTTCATCAATAAATGTAACCCATACGCCCAATAAATCCGAATGGATTAATTTCTCCATAATCTTTTTACTGAGGAAAATCTGGTCGGTCAAAGTCGTAGAATTGAAAATCTCATTCAAGATGACAATACTGTTAGGAGTAGCCTGCTGTAAAACAGTATAAATTCGTATCAGCTCTTCCTGTAATTTTCCATTCAGACTTTTTATATTTTCTTCCTTTTCAAAATGAGTGAAGATTTTGTCGGGTAAAAACAACCGGGCTTCTTTGCCCGGCACAGGCAAACCCAGACACGCCAGAAAATGCAACTGCCCGAAAGTACGTGCAAAAGTGGTTTTGCCTCCTTGATTAGGCCCCGACACTACCATTATTCGTTCCTTGTCTCGAAGGGAAAAATCATTGACAACCACCGTCGTGTTTTCTTCCACAAGTTTTTTTGCAAGGGCTAAATCAAATGTCTCAAAAGCATGAATTTTTTTGTCCGAGTCTGAAATTTCGGGATAGCAGAATTTCAATCCCGATTGCCGAATATTCTCAATATAATCAATGTAAGCCATATAAAACTGCACTTCGCGATCAAAAATCACTATTGTATCATCCCAATAACGGGGATGCTTCTCGCAGAAAATATCAAGTCGGGAAAATATATCCGGATATAAATAAGCGACCCCATCAAGTATTTGAGCTTCTACAGCATTCATGTCTTCCGGGTCGGAATATTTCAGAAGGTAATCTTTTACCGCCCCTTCTCTGAATTTGGCAAATACGGTTTCTATCTCATTACCGTAATTTGTTTCTGCATTCGGATACACGACCTGTACGCGGAGACCATTTATCCGGATCCGGTATTGAATGGAAGATAAAGCCGTTTTAAGCGTTTTTACTTCTTCCCGAAGCGAAATAAAAGATTCGGATTGTAAATAGTTCGCCAGATATTTTGTGAAAAGCAAAAAGCCCTGCGATTTAACTTTGGCATTCGTTAAATCGGAGTATAACGTTTCAATAAGATCGCAGTATATATCTGCTGCATCTAAAAAGCAGCTTTCTTGTTGATATTTGTAATAAAATTTCTCGGATTTTACAAGATATTTGCGCATTTCGCACATATTTTCGGCAAAACGTCCGATAGGATGATACAATGTGTTTTCAATATCCTGCATTATTTTTTGGCGGTAAACAATATCATCAATAGAATTAAGAATTGTGTAATAGAAAGGAGTCAAATTATATTCTTCTTTGGGCGCAGTAATCGCATGGATGATTTGATCAAGATTCAAGTCAACAAAACAAGGCGGCATCTCGGTTTCAATCGTCTTGTTTTTCGTACAGCGTTCGTTATTTCCGAATAATATGCCCGTAAAGATCATTATGATTTCAAATATTTGACTTATTATGCATTCATAAAAATCTTTTTTTCCGGCAAAATCGGAAAGCCCGTAAATACAAAATTCCTACTCATTCTTCCTGTTTTGAATTAATTAAGTAGGAACTATCAGCTATTTGTCGTAGCGGTTTATAACAGGGAAGTCCCATTCCCTTTATCATACAACCTTGCAAAGGTAAAATTTTTTTATATGTTTCGCAACAGATACGGAAAAAATCTCTCACAAAATTTGTACGGTAATTATTTGTTCTCTACCTTTGCCGATATTAACAATTCTGTTAAACTGAAATATTAAACAATGGAGTTAAAATCGGGTAATAAAGAACAGTTGATTCTTGAGGTAGCTGAAAAACTCTTTATAGAAAGAGGATTTACGGGAACAAAAACAACGGAAATAGCAGATGAAGCGGGAGTTAATCATGCGCTTCTCCATTATTATTTTCGCACGAAAGAAAATCTTTTCAATAAAATATTCGAACAAAAAGCGGATCAATTACTGGGAAGTTTCTCCATATCTACCGATGATTCTTCTTCTTTTTTTGAAAAACTGAAAAATGGGATCGAAACTCACTTTGAAATTATAAGTAAAAATCCGAAAATGCCGCTTTTTATTTTAAGAGAAATCGTGACGGATAAGAGCCGGAAAGACTTTATTTTGAAAAATCTGTATCCGGTGGGAAAAGAAATCTATCAAAAATTCAAAACCGCCGTCCGGAATGAAATACAAAAAGGCGTCATTCGTCCGGTGAATCCCATGGATTTGCTGTTGAATATTGCATCACTCAATGTG